>JAISCC010000115.1 GCA_031265845.1 Treponema sp. | reverse complement strand
GGAACATAGAAAGACCCCCTCTTGCCGTCCGATGTTGTTTTGGTAATTCCATCGTAACGCAAGCCGTAAGGTTTTTCTACCGGTTCATCTTTTTATTTTAAGAACTTGCGACTCACAAGTTAGATAACTGGACATATATAAAATTGTTTGTTGTTCTCTATCAATTTTTTTAATATTATTGTTTCAGGATAAATATCCTTCTTGTTAAAAAAAATCAGTCCAGACTGATGTATCAACAATAATGTTCTTCATCAAGTAGTCCGCATCTCTTCCAGATTACCTTCCCAATATGCCAGACCCTTGATATTCAACCAATTTTAGCGCCCATTGCGCCTAACGTTCCGGCTGTTTGCGACGTTTTACCAGCCCGAATAAGGGCTTTGCGAAGCAAAAATCGTGGTTGCAAAAATGGGGATGGAGGCTGGTGTGGGAAGGAGCGCAAGCAGTCCTGTCAGGCGCCGTAAATCTTGTTGTCCATTTTATCCTTTTTCGTTCTTATTTATTTCTAATTTCTTAAACAAATATAAGATGTAAACCCAACATGGAATTGATAATATACTATCAAGAAGAGCTATTAATGATTTACTGTGCATATTCAGAAAGTAATGTATTATCAACCAATAATTTACACGTAAGAAAATAAATGGAAATACGCCCATCAAATTAAATAATGCATGAATTATTATCGTGGACCAAATATTTTTACATTTTATATAAATGATAGAATATAACACTCCCATTGTCGTCGTGTATATTACTTGTGAAATTGTTCCTATTAATATTTCCGGCCTATTTATCAAATTTGATAAATGAACTAAACCAAATAATGCTGATGATATGATAATAGCATAATATATATTTCTTTTGTTTTCACGAAATATATATATAATAGTATTTAGCAGTATCGCACGGAACAATATTTCTTCAAAAAGACCTATACCTAACATTTGAAAAATAATGCTTGCAATTCTATATGATTCTGGAATATATAATTTATACTGTTTTACATATTGTATTGATAATATCAACGAATATAAAGAACCTGCCAATACAGGAGATGCATATTGCAAGCCTTTCAATAAATTTCCTTTCCTGAATCCTAATTTATTTAAATAACCAAACAACCAGATGCCAAGCGACGCTATTGCAACTGCAACATATTGCCCTTGTATTGGATTGAGTAAATAAGAGAATAAAATCCATAGTGAAACCATTGCTATAGAAATGCAAATTATGAAAATAATAGTATGCTTTTGAAAAAAATGCCTTATTGATTCTATAAAATTGACATTCATTATTGTCATAATACCATTGATGATTTATTTTGTCAACTCTTCTCGTCGCCTAATAATTTTTATAGTCGAAAATGGGGGCGAATCCAAAAGCCAACCGAAACATTCTGACCGGAGGTCGCCGGCGCATTAGCCTTGTCCATTTCGATTTTGAGTCGTACCGGATTATACCCTGCCCACCCGCCGTTTCAGCTTTTCCTTCATCCGTTCTTTCTTGCGGGCATGTTGATACGTCTTATAATTCACCTTAAGCTATCCAGCCTTATTCGGCTCCTCCTCTCCTGATGGAGCCATTGTAATTCGGGTTAGATTTAGTTATTAGGCATTTCGGAGAGCGGTGGCGGGCGCTAGTCCGCGCATTGGCGTCTGGCTGGCGGCGGAGCGCAATCGGGACTGTTATGCGACGTACATCCATATATTTTAGCAAAGAGGTTGGGTATTAGGCGGAACGGACGGATCGGCGTTCCGCCGCGCTTTCTAAAATCATGGCGCAACGGTCTTTGCGGATATTGATAAACTCCGTCAAGGCGACTATGGCGGGTGGCATGATCATCACCGCATAAACGCGCATACGCGCCAAATCCTCCGCTCTAGGCGGCGGCGACTCTCCTTACTCCGCTTTCAAAACATGGAAAACAACCCGCTCTATTGATCATTTTCCCGTTGTGATATACTATGCGCTATATGACTGTTAAGAGTGCAAAATCGCCGCAGGCAGAAGACGGCGCTTCTGGCGCAAACGGCGCAGGCGGCGCGGTTTACGATGAATCTAAAGTGAAAACCCTTTCCTCGCTTGAACATATCAGGCTGAGGACAGGCATGTATATAGGACGGCTGGGTGACGGATCAAACCCTGACGACGGCATTTATGTGCTTCTCAAAGAAGTGATTGACAACGGCGTCGACGAATACATCATGGGGAATGGAAAGACCGTCCAGGTTGAGGTGAAGGATGGAACCGCTGTAATACGGGATTTCGGACGGGGCATACCCCTTGGAAAACTCGTTGAGTGCGTGTCCGTGATCAACACCGGCGCGAAGTACAACGACGACGTGTTCCAGTTTTCTGTGGGATTGAACGGCGTGGGCACCAAGGCGGTGAACGCCCTGTCTTCGCATTTCCGCGTCATGTCCATGCGGGATGGCGAATTTGCGGAAGCCATATTTGAACGCGGCAAGTTGTTGCGCAATAAAAAAGGCAAAATCAAGCCCTCGGCGCATGAGGACATGCGGCAAAACGGCACGTACGTTGAGTTTACGCCTGACACGGAAATTTTCGGGCGCTACGAGTTCAACCTGGAATTCATCGAGAAGCGCATCCAAAATTACGCATACCTCAATACGGGTCTTACCCTCACCTTGAACGGAAAATCCTATGCGTCGGATCACGGGCTTTTCGATCTCCTGAACGAAGAAACCGGCGACGAAAACCTTTATCCATTGGGCTATTACAAGGGCGAACGGCTTGAATTCGCCTTTACCCATACGAACAGCTACGGCGAAGAGTATTTTTCCTTTGTCAACGGACAGTTTACCTCGGACGGCGGCTCCCACTTGTCCGCTTTCAAAGAAGGCTTTTTAAAAGGCATACAGGCGTTTTTTAAAAAAGACTACAAGAGCGAGGACATCAGGGAAGGAACCATAGCGGCGGTCGCCATTAAAATAAAAAATCCGGTGTTTGAAAGCCAGACCAAGAACAAGCTTGGCAACTCCGATATACGCGCCCTAGTGGTGCAGGAAGTGAAAACCGCTGTCGAAGACTGGCTCCACAAAAACACCGAAGCGGCGAAAAAGCTTGAACAGAAGATCATGGCTAATGAAAGCCTCCGCACGGAACTTAACGCGGTGAAAAAAGAAGCCCGCGAAGCGGCGAAGAAGATCGCCCTCAAGATACCCAAGCTCAAGGATTGCAAGTACCATCTTGAAGACGGAGATCGCGGCAAAAACTCAACGATCTTCCTCACCGAAGGCGATTCGGCGGCTGGCTCTCTGGTGAGCAGCCGCGATGTTATGACGCAGGCTATTTTTGCGTTGCGGGGCAAGCCCGAAAATATGTACAGCAAAAAACGAACGGCAATCTACAAAAACGAAGAACTCTACAACATGATGATGGCTCTGGGCATTGAGAACGACCTTTCCTCCCCCCGGTACGCGCGGATCGTGATAGCTACAGACGCGGATTTTGACGGTTTTCATATCAGGAATTTGCTTCTCACCTTCTTTCTTTCGTATTTTGAGGAACTGGTGACAAATGGACGCATTTTTATTCTGGAGACTCCGCTCTTCCGTGTGCGCGTCAAAAAAGAAACGCTGTACTGTTACACGGAAAAAGAACGCGACGCCGCAGTGAAAAAACTCGGATCGCAGAGCGAAGTGACCCGTTTCAAGGGCTTGGGTGAAATCAGCCCCAAGGAATTCGGGCAGTTTATCGGAGAGAATATGCGACTCGTGCCGGTTTCGGTAAACCAGATCAAGATCGTTCCGCAGGTTCTCGCGTTCTATATGGGGAAAAACACGCCGGATCGCCGCGAGTACATAATGAACAACCTTGTGGCGGACATGTAGACGCGGACTATGAAAAAAATGAGAAAAGGATGCGCGGCGTCTATACGAACGCTGTTTTTTGGCGTTTGCGCTCATGTATGCCTTTTTTCCTGCGCAACCCCCGAAAAACCGCCTCCGCAATTGACATGGAGTCCTCCGTCCGCCCCTGCGCCTCCGGTCCAAACGGCTTCCGTTGTGAGCCAGAAAAGCGATGCGTTTCCCGAATGGGTGCAGGCGTATCTTGCAGGCGGTTTGCGCGGGGTGGAACGCCTGTATGCGTACCGGAGCGCGTATGTTTTTATTAAGGAAAACAAGGGAAACAATGAGCCGGCCCTCGGACAATGGGCTTCACATTTTTCAGTGGAGCGGGAATTTTCCCGAATGGTCGCAAAACGGGTTCAAAATAGGCTTGAAAGAAACGTCAAAACCTATCCTGATTACGAATACGGCGTTTTTTTTGAAAACGCCGTCAAAGCTTTCTCGGACGCCCAGTACGAACATGCCGTCAAGCTAGAAGATTTTTGGTTTGAAAGACTGATCTCTGTGGAAGACGGCGTAGAAGTGAACCGTCATGAGTTTCTCTTTCTCATCATGGTTGTCATTGAAAAAAAAACGCTCGTCGAGCAGATCAACGCCATTTTTCCCACTATCCCGCTTGTTCCTGAACCTACAAGCGTCCAGCTTAACGCCATCTCCCATGTAAAAAATACGTTTTTCACGGGGTTTTGACCGTGTGGCGTATAGCGCGGCGCACATTGATTGAAACATGCGCCGGTTTTATGTATACTTTTTTCCATGAAACTCCACCGTGCGAAACGCGCTCCTTTTGATGATTCAAGCGCCTCAAGCGATATCGCCTTTCTTCTCATCATTTATTTCATTGTAATCGCGGGCTTTAACGTGAATAAAGGATTCCTCGTGGATCTGCCGGCAAAGGACTCAACGCGCCTCCTTTTAAAAGAGGAACTGCTGCGTTTTGAAATGGGCGATTCCGGCGCTATTTTTTATGACGAAAAACCGCTTGCCCCGGCGGAGGTGGAAACGCTGATCCGCTCGAATGTGGCGGCGCAACCAAATCTTGCGGTCGCGCTTGTCATCGCGTCGGCTGCGCCGTGGCAGAGCGTGGTGTCCTTTGTGGAACTCGCGCAAAAATTGCAGGTGGATTCGTTTTCTTTTTCCATGAGGCAGCCATGAATATCAACCGAAATCGAAGGCGAAACCGAAGGCGTTTTATCATTCCGCTCAACTCCATGTCTGATGTGGCTTTTCTCCTGCTCATTTTCATCATGCTGGTCTCCCTTATCAACTACCGGAAAGAAGTCAAGGTCGAATATCCTGAGGCCGAGACCGCAAAAAAGACAAGCGTGGAAAAAAACCTCGAAATCTGGATCGATGTACAGGGCGGTCTGTACCTCAACGGAGACGCGAGCGATCTTCAAACCATTGAGGACAGCATTATCGAAACTTACCAGAACGCGCCCGAAACCAGGGTTCATCTTATCGCCGACAAGAACGCTCGTTTTGAACAGGTCAACGCAGTGTTGCAAATGTTGCAAATCCTCCAGTACCGCGTGGTGAGTTTTGTCGCAAAGTAAGGCGTTCATTCTGACGCGACAGCCCGGCTGACGCTGCGTCAAGGCAAAAAGTGTCTGACACCAGACAGAAAACGAGTGCCGATAAACGCACAAGTGCCAGACACCAGCGGAAACGAAGGCAACGCGAAAAGAGTCTGACACCAGACGGAAAAAAGCGGTAACCGCACGGGTGTCTGACACCAAGCGGAAAACGGCAACGCAAAAAGAGGAAACAAGCGATTGCATCCAATGAGCGAACAAGCACTTGACCGGAAGGTTTTGCGCGTCATTGAAGGCGGTTGCGTCTGGAAAGAGAAGCCCGCTCAACTCCTTGAGGACCCTTTTTACCCCATTTACTGTCCAAATATGTCAGAAAATTGCGTCAAATCGCTCTTGCGCATCTTCTCAACCTATGCTATGCTATGTTCACATGAAACCTTCGCCAATGGGTAACAGTAAAAAACCGGACTCGCCAAACGCCTCGCGTAAAGCGGCGCAAAGCCGTTCGGTTTACCCCCCCCCCCCCCAGCGTAGTCCAGTATGAGTCCGGTTTCGGACTTGCCGAGCGCTTAGCGCCACAAATCCTTTCGGCTTGCCAAAACAATCATTTTTTTCCTCAAAAAATTTTTCTCAAAATAGGCGTGATTAAGTCAAACGGGAGTACATTCAACCCAAACGGGAGTACGTTCAACCCAAATGGGAACCCGTCCGACTCAAACCGGAACCCGTTCAACCTAAACGGGAATACGCTCAACTTAAACGGGAGTACATCCAAGTCAAAAGGGAACCCGTTCAACCCAAACGGGAACCCGTACGACTCAAACGGGGGTACATTCAAGTCAAATAAGGGCGAAACATCCCTAAATTATATATGGAGGCATATTATGGCGGCAACAAAAGACTGGCTCCCGGCAAGCCGGGACGGTGTTTTAGCGATGGCGAAAGACTGGCTGAGCGTCACGGGGACAAAATCTCAGGACTGGGGCGTCCCCGCAAGCGTGTTGCAGAATTTTGACGCTCTGACGACAAGCGCGGAAAGCGCTCTGGACGCGGCGAAAAACGAGACGACCCGCACTCCGGTGGCGACGGCGCGGTGCAGGGAGGCGTTCGACGCGCTTGCGGACGCGATGCGGGACATGAAGAGGCGGTACTTCCTGAAACCGCCGCTTGCGGACGCGGACTATGTGGCGCTGGGGCTCACGCCCCGCGACGCCACCCATACGCCAAGCGGGATTCCCACGGCTCAAGTGATGGTGGAGACCTACTTGGTGGGGCGGCATGAACTGGGCGTGAAAATCGTCTACGTTACCGGCAGACCTACGGACCCGGCCAACAAAGGCTACAGGATATGGTACAGCGTAGTTGGTCCCGGCGAACCCCCGCCCGTCCGCCCCGAAGACTTGCGAAAATCGTTCTTCACCCAGCGGAAGAAAGACCTTGTTCAGTTCGACTACGGGGACAGCGGGAAGACGGCGCACTTCGCCGTTGTAATAGAGAACGGCGGCAAGCAGGGAAGCTGGGGTCCGATGGTGTCCGCGCTGATTCCGTAACAAGGAGCAAAAACAACAACAGGGATGACAGATATGCGGTACGCGCATTGACAGCGTACAACGCGGAAGGCGTTCCATGAAAGCGGCCGTTGGTTGCGGGAACCGCCGTGAAAACAGGTCCGTATACGGCAGGGGTCGTATACAGGACGTAAAATGACAGACGAAAATTGTCAATAATGGAATGAATTCAATAGGGTAAAATATTTTATCCCCGAATTTATCTTATGCAAATGCTGGCTGTTACATATTAAACTGTTTTTTATTCTTAATTTTTAGGAATAAAAATGTACCGTTGGTACAAATAGAATTTTTGTGTAGCTTGAGGGCTACACCCGATTCGCTTTATAGCGAAATTTATGGAGGTTTCTATGAAACAAAAACTTTTCGGAATTATTGTATTGGTGGCAGTAACAATGTTTACTGTAGTGGCTTGTGGGGTCTTCCCCCACCATAAAGATTATGTATCTATATACAGAGGTGAAGATACTCCTTTGCTTGAACATACTATGTGGACATTTGTCGGAGGTAGAGGTAGCAATGAAAGTATCGTTGAATTTCGACCTGATGGAGAATTATTTGTTTCTAGTTGGGGACAAGGTGGTAAATGGCAACGAGTAGCCAATACTGTTAAATTTGTTACTGATAATGGTTATTTTCATTGGGTTGGTACATACAATCCAGAAACTAAAAGAATTTCAGGAACGTCTTATGATTCAGAGTATGGAGAACGTAATTTTGTTTTAGAACCAAGAAAATGAGTGTCTTTTCCGTATGCTATTAGTGTTGCAGAAATAATTTTTGAATATTCTGTAATAAAAGCATATTAGTAAAAGCGTCCGTCATTTAACAGGTCTGTATATGTATGTCGCCTTGAGGGCGGCTAGGCTCCGAAAAACCGCAGCCGGGCTTTACGCCCTTTGTGCGGTTTTTCTCCGCCACATTTTTCTGCGCCCGTAAAAATGCTTCGCATTTTTCCTTATCGGGCGCAAAAAAACGCTGCAAACAGCCGGAATGTTAAGCGAAATAACACTAAAATTAACTAGACTTGTTTAATAACTCAGGAAATGGTATGATACCTACATGGGCAGGGGGAAGAAGGGGCTGGATGCCAAAGTTGTTCTTTTTAAGCGGTTGTACGGGGTTAAACCGGGCGCTTTTTACAAAATGCCGTCGATTCTCCAAAAGGCATTCGACGCGCTGCATAAAAAAGGAGGGAGACCTCCCAACGGGAGTACCGGACCATGGACGGTATCGCGGCCGAATACGGCGTCTGCAAGGGCGCGGTCTGCCTTGCCATCCAATGGGTGGAAGACACGCTGGTTAAAGGCGGCGCGTTTGCCCTGCCCGGGAAAAAAGTACTGAAAAGGAAATCAGAGTCAGTCCGGGTGCATCGTGGTAGACGTCACGGAAAGTCCGATAAACCGGCCGAAAGAAGGTCAAGAAGCGTATTATTCGGGGAAAAGAAGCGGCATACGCCGAAGACCCAGGTAATCACAGGGCGAGACACTCTGGAAATACTGGATGTACAGGAAGCCAAAGGCGGTGGACGTGATTTCAAGGTATACAAGGAGAGCATCGGGAGTTCGGTCGGCAGTTCGATGCCGATTGACACCGATCTTGGATACCTTGGGATACAGGCGTACCATCCGAACAGCTTCATACCGATAAAGTCGAGCAAGAACCATGAACTGAGCGAAGATGAAAAGGAGTATAATAGAGAGCTGGCGAGGAGGCGGATAGTGATTGAACATATCAATGCGAAGATAAAGACATACAAGAGCATGGCGTATCCGTATCGTGGACATTACTGTAACCGGCATTCAATGAGGATGACCTTGGTTTGCGGACTTATAAGTTATGACTGGCTGATTTAGAAGAGTTGTTATCCTCATTACAAGAGAAAATATTATCAATAAGAAAATATATCGATTCTCTTAGAGGTAATAAGGAATAATCGTGTATATTCTAAATAATATATATAAAGGCAATTCAATAGAATTGATAAAAAATATAGATGATAATTCTATTGATTTGATAGCAAGTGATATCCCTTATGGCATCGGTATTGATGATTGGGATGTTTTACATAATAACACGAACAACGCTTATCTCGGTTCAAGTCCGGCACAAGAAAAAGCGGGGGCCATATTTAAAAGAAGAGGGAAACCATTAAATGGCTGGTCAGAAGCGGATCGGCTTATTCCTAAACAATATTATGATTGGGTCAAAACATGGGCAGGAGACTGGTCTCGTATTATAAAACCAGGAGCTAATGTATTTGTTTTTGCTGGCAGACGTTTCTCCCATCGTTGTATTTGCGCATTTGAAGATGTAGGTTTTACTTACAAAGATATGATTGGCTGGGAAAAAGACTGTGCCGCACATAGGGCCAAAGAATCAGTGTTATATTTGAAAAAAGACAAGATATGTGTTCCGCTAATAAGTGGGTGGGATGGAAAGTTGGAAATCTGCGTCCTATATTTGAACAAATTTATTATACAATTATTTTCACAAAAATGTCAAGGCGCAAGCGCGCATAACTCCCATTTTTCCATGCATCACCTTTATTCCCGTTCTATCCCTCATAAAACTATGCGTTGAATAGAAACTGACCGGCCGCTAAAACAAAAATTCCTTCGTTTTATGTCTGGTTTCACCGGTATGTCCGACATGGAGTCTTGCAATGCGCAGGGCGGGAGGCTTTTGAAAAACGCCTTAAAATACCGCGCCATTCCTACGGAATGACGGCGGAATAAATCTCCCCAAAAAGCCCCTTCAGTTCGCGGCCGATTTCCAGCGCAGACAGAAATACAGACGTTTCCCCCGCTTCTTCGTGGCGCCGCTTCCGGGTGGGACTCAGGCGTCACGGTCAGCCCGCCAGACGGATGCTACAGTCCGGTTTGTCTTCGGGCCGCATAAGTCGTCCGCACCGTCAAAAAGCCGTCGATTTCAGATGAAGCCCTGTCGATTTCCACCTGTTTCCAGCCAAATGCGGCCCGCATTTGTCGGGTTTCCAAGTTCCACATTCCATTTCTGGCATAAATCCACAAAATCCCGTTCCCGCATGGGAACCCAATTGCCGTTATTCCTCATATTATGTCCTACGGACGCAAGTCCGCCTGTCGCGGGGCAAGAGAAGCCAAATCCCGCAAAGCCCTGGAAACATATATGAGGATTTACGGAAACAGCGATCCGTTATTAAGCAAGAACCAGAATTGAGAGGACTGACTAGAAAAACTTCCTAGACAGCCCCACGCCGTCGCTCAAGGCGCATTTTGTCAGCCTCCGTCTTTACTTGCAAAGCTATGCAAAGCTTTTATTTGGGCTGGTAAAACGCCGAAACAGCTTGACAGAAATAATAGTTTTATATTAAAATTATAAATGTCCATGTAATGGGAGTGGTGAAGAAAAAATGAGGGATAAAAACTGGGCGGTAGAACATAGAGAAGGAATTCTTAACATAGCGCAAGATAGACAATTAATGAAATGGACTATAAATTGTGTTGATCATCTGTCGCCACTGTCAAATAATACTATTAATGAAGAAATAGAAAACGCTATACATATTGGAAATAAAAAGATTGACGGAAGCGCTCAAACCGGATATGCAATGAAAGCGGCGCGGGAAATAATAAAATTTGTAAAAAATATAGATTATAAACGCGAAGTCGCAATAACTCGCGCCGCTGGACATGATTCGCAACAGCGCATGCGACAGATCATTCAATGGGGACGGTATTATATGGAATGAAAGCGATAAAAATTGCCGGCCGTTCAATATATTCGGAAATTGATTGGCTGATTAAGAAAATGCCAAATGAAATTACAGGGTCAATTATAAAAATATAAAGGAGTATAGAACAGTGCGAGTCTTCAGTGAGAAGAGAGCCTGCTTGCCCGTATGGGCGGTTAACACAAATGGATGCGCCGCAAGAAGGCGCGTAGGAGGAGTGAAACATGATAAAAGAAGCGATTCAAAAAGCGGCGCTCCGCGAAAACCTCAGCTATGAGATGGCTGAAGCGGTGATGGACGAGATTATGAGCGGCAACGCAAGCCCCATCCAAATGGCGGCGTTTTTAACGGCAATGGCGGTCAAGGGCGAAACCAACGAGGAAATCACCGCGTCCGCCGCAGGCATGCGGAAACACTGCATCCGCATATTGCATAACATGGATGCGCTTGAAATTGTCGGCACCGGCGGCGATAAATCCAATTCGTTCAATATTTCCACGACATCGGCGCTGGTCATTTCCGCCGCAGGCGTGCCGGTTGCGAAACACGGCAACCGCGCCGCGTCCAGCAAGAGCGGCGCGGCGGATGTGCTTGAGGCGCTCGGCGTGAACATCTCGGTTCCACCCGAAAAAAGCCTTGATTTGCTTCAAACCATCGGCATCTGTTTTCTGTTCGCGCAAAACTACCATATTTCCATGAAATATGTGGCGCCGGTTCGGAAAGAACTGGGCATCCGCACGATATTCAACATTTTGGGACCGCTTGTCAATCCGGCCGGGGCGAATATGGAATTGCTTGGCGTGTATGACGCCGACATGGTGGAGCCGATGGCGCGCGTGCTTTCAAACCTCGGCGTAAAAAACGCGCTCGTTGTGTATGGCGAAGACGGACTTGACGAAATATCCGCAAGCGCGCCGACACGGGTGTGCGAAGCGCGGAACGGGCGTTTTTCATCGTATACCATTACGCCGGAACAATTTGGTCTTAAGCGTTGTAAAAAATCCGACCTTGAAGGCGGCTCGCCGGAAGAAAACGCCCGCATCACCCGATCCATTCTTGCCGGAGATCCGGGACCCAAGCGCGACGCGGTGCTGTTGAATTCGGGAGCCGCGCTCTATGTCGCGCAACCCGATCTTTCTATCGCGGACGCTATTGAAGTGGCGCGGAACACCATCGACAGCGGCAAAGCCGCCGCGCAGTTGGAACAGTTTATCGCCCGCTCAAACGGACGCCTCCCATGAGTACGATTCTTGACGCCATCGCCGCCCACGCGCATGAACGGGTGCAAGCGGCGGCGGCGGCGCTGCCGTTCGCGGAGCTTGAGGCGCTTGCCCTATCGCGGCGGGAAGGAAAGCTCCAGTTTGCGTTTGAACGTGCGCTTCGCGCGCCCGGGCTTTCGCTTGTCTGTGAAGTGAAAAAAGCCTCTCCTTCAAAAGGCGTCATCGCGGGAGACTTCCCGTATCTCCAGATTGCCAAAGAATACGAAAAAGCCGGGGCGCAGGCGGTTTCCGTACTCACGGAGCCCAAGTATTTTTTGGGAAGCGACGAGTATTTGCGGGAAATCGCGGCGGCGATCAAGATTCCTACATTGCGGAAAGACTTTGTGGTAGATCGCCGGCAGGTATATGAGGCGGCGGCGTTGGGCGCGGAGGCGGTTCTCCTCATCTGCGCGATCCTTGACCGGAACACCCTCGCGCAATGCCTCCGCGACTGCGACCGGCTGGGCATTTCCGCGCTCGTTGAGACGCGCTCGGAAGTGGAGATACAAGTTGCTGTGGATGCGGGAGCGCGTGTAATTGGCGTGAACAACCGCGACTTGCGCACGTTTCAGGTTGACCTTGAGGCAAGCGCGCGGCTCAGGCGCTTTATTCCCGATTCCGCGCTCTTTGTGTCGGAAAGCGGCGTTAAAACCCGTGCGGATATCCGCGCGCTTATAGAACACGGCGCGGGCGAACACGCGCTTGACGCGGCGCTTATCGGCGAAAGCTGTATGCGCTCAAGCGATAAAGCGCGGTATTTGGCGGAATTGCGGAGCGCGGAAGGAAACGCGGAATGACCATAAAGATTTGCGGACTTTTCCGCGAACACGACATCTCCTTTGCAAACGAGGCGCTTCCCGACTACATCGGATTTGTGTTCGCCGAAAGCAGGCGAGCCGTATCGATCCGGCAGGCGGCGGCTCTCCGCGAAAAACTCGATCCCGCGATTGTACCGGTTGGCGTTTTTGTCAACGCGCCGCCGGAATTGCCGATATCGCTTGCGCGTGACGGCGTTATCGGCGCGGCGCAACTTCACGGAGATGAAGACGAAGCGTATATCGCATTGCTCAAAGCGGAAACCGGCGTACCGGTGATACGCGTCATTCGGGCGCCTTCCCGCGCCGATATTGAAGCGGGCGAAAAGAGCGCGGCGGACTGCCTCCTGCTCGATTCGGGCGCGGGGAGCGGGAAACGGTTTGACTGGAGCGTCATCGGCATCTGTAGCAAGCCGTATTTTCTCGCAGGCGGAATCGACGCGGCCACTATCGTGGAAGCGCTTTCCTATGATCCATTCGGCGTTGACGTTTCAAGCGGCGCGGAAACCGGCGGGGTGAAAGACCGCGAAAAAATGCTCTCTCTTGTCCGCGTCGTGCGGGAGGCTTCAATTTCATAGCGAATATTTCTTCATTTCTTCTATTTTTATATTGGGATTTATATAACGTTTCTTTCCCACTGTTTTTGTTTTATAATTTATCGCCCCATTAGGGCATGAATGCATACATGCAAGACAACATTCACAATGCGTCTCAAATGCAATTTCACCATCTATCATCCCTATATTTTCGACAGGACATATTGTTATACATTTCTTGCATTTTATACAATTTTCATTTACAACAAAATCTTTTGCCCTTAATGGCCATCGCTTGGTTTCCTCCGATGAAATTTTTTCGACCATATTATAAAATATTGACCTTTTCGGTTTCTTCTTTGTATAGTTTATTAGATCGCCTGATATTCTCTTTACGCTTTTAACAGAATCTTTCAGGGTTTTGTTTAAAATTTTATCAGTGGTTACAATTGATGTGATAATATAATTTTCCGGCATATAAATATGAGCTATATACCCCAATTCAACGCCTATTTCTTTGAATTTTTCGTATATTCTATATTCCGCCCCAAGCCCAAGCCCGCCCAAGGTGACAATACAAAAATAGTATGCATTGCAATTTTTTGACAAATTTGAAATAAATTTTGAAACAATATTTGGCGCCGTGAATCCATATACAGGGAAAACCAAGCCTATCCGTTTATAGTTATCCACTGACGGCGCATTTTTTATTGACGCGATGTTTATTATGTCCGTATTCTTAATTTCTCCGGCTGTCCTCAAGGCGACGTCAAATGAATTTCCAGTTCCCGAAAAAAAGAATATACTATTTTCATTCACAACCCATTCCTCCCTATATGGTTAATCAATTTGTTCCACCGCGCCGTTTATTTTTAGTTTTAGTATTTCCATATTCTCAAGACCGTCATTGTCGACAACTTTCACCGCTATCGTGTGCATTCCCGTTTTGAACGCCTGCGTTTGTCTCCCTTCCTTGTCGATGATAATCGACGGTCTAAAACCTTTCTCCCCGTCATAGCTAAAATCCCAGCTATAAAATTCAACGCCCGCCGCGCTTCGCCCCGCCGCGATCAATTCTATGTTCCGGCCGCCCTTTTCGTCTTTTTCCAGCTCATTGATGTGAACCCCAATCGTCGGCTTTGTGGCTATGGGAATAATTTCCTCAACCGTCACCAGTTTTATGATACGGTCTTCCCTGTTTTTCAGGCGGGCGACCTCCTCAATGGCTCCCTTGCCGAATGAGAAAGCGATAATGTATCCGATTGGCTTTTTCGCCGCGATATTCTTTTCAAACAGATTTTTGTCAAACCGCTCAACCGCTGATTTGAAATTGTCTATGACATTGCGCCCGACATTGTCCGAGCGTTTCACCTGTATCGGCGTACCGTCGCTTGTTTTTCCGTCAAGCCCCATATCGCCGCACTGTTTGGCGTTGGGCGTTCCGCCGAACTGCTGGACAATCCAGGACTCGAATTGGAAAGCGTCCTTGTAGCGGAGGGTGTCATAGTCGTATTTGTGAAGCTGAACCGTATAGGGGGAACTGAACAAGTCCGCCTGTTTCTGCAAGCGCAATTCGGTGACTTTCACCGCCATCGCCGATTGGTCGATGCCTATCCACTGCCGGTTAAGCCTGTCCGCGACGGCGATTGTCGTGCCGCCGCCCATGAACGGGTCGAAAACAGTGTCGCCTTCGCTGCTGGCGCATTTGATAATCCGTTCTAAAAGGGCTTCCGGTTTTTGGGTGGGGTAGCCTATGCGCTCTGATTTATTTCTATAGACGCAATTTACCCAGAAGTTGTCTACGCTGGAACCGGGCATTTCATCAAGATAGTGTTTTAGGTAGGGTCTGCCATTTGTTGAATAGAAAATGCGTCCTTGCCGTTCAAACGCT
>JAISCC010000095.1 GCA_031265845.1 Treponema sp. | reverse complement strand
GGGGCGGGGTATTGAAGATTTCACCTTCAAATCTTCGCGTATGCGGGGGAACAAATCCCCCACACCCCCAGTTTTAACCGCCCCAGAGAGGCGGGGTATTAAACCCCAAGGGAATAAAGATTAATTTTTTTCGTTTGCATTTTAATGAATTGGCATATATATTTACTGGAGAACCTGTCATTTTATGATTCAATTTAGCCATCTGTCGAAAAATACTATAGAACAAACCTTTTCGAGAATATTCTATATATTTATTTGGATTATCTATAATTATAATTATAAATTTAACAATTACCATATTAAAAATCTTAATCCCAGTTATATTTTCCCACCGGAGATGTTTTGGCGTTATACCAGATGTGTTTTCTGTTATCCCTGTATTATCAATAATAAGTCCAGGATTCTTGTCTATTAATTTCCGGAATATTTGTAATGCCGCATAGCCAAAAAATACAATACCTATAAGTCCCACAATTATTTGAAAAATCGGGTTTAACAAAGAAATTTGATTTGTTATTTCTTTAATATTAATTTCCGGATCTAAATTATAAAACAGACGACTCATCGTCTCTGGTTGAATAAGTGCAAATATACCTCTAACTATTAAAAATATTCCTAAAAAAAACAAATAGCGCTCCCCCTAAAAAACTATATAAATAAACAAATTTATTTAATGGAATTTTAATTTTATCGCTTTCCATCATATACTCCTTTATACATTTTTATTATACTATTTTATTATACTATGGCATTTAATTTATGCCTAGCGTTTTAAGACAAAACGGCGTCTAACTGTCCTGTCAACGCGCAACTGTCAGGCGCGTCCCGTGGCATTCACGCCAACCGCGCCCCGCCCGCTATTCCAGCAATGCGTCTAAATTCCGCTCCTTGTCTTTGGACAGCTTGCGCACGATGCAGGAAAGGGAAAAATTGATCACAAAATACACCAAGGCGATGAAGCAGTACAGCACAAAAATGTGAGCGGTGCTGACCACCGCGCCTTTGGAAATGCCGCCCATGAGGTTTTTCGCGTTAAAGAAAAATTCCGCGATGGCGAACTGGGCGAAAAACGAGGTGTCCTTTATGGTCGTGATGATCTGGCTCATAAGAGACGGCACGATCCGCTCGAAACACTGGGGCAGAATGATGTAGACGAGGGTCTGGATGAAGCTGAAGCCCTGTGAACGCGCCGCCTCAAACTGCCCATTCGCTATGGAGTTAAGCCCTCCGCGCACGATTTCCGCAATAACGGAGGAGGTGTACAGGGTAAGCCCTATGCCGCCGCGGATAAGGTAGTTTCCGACGGGCAACATGAATATACACACAAGAATCCACAGGAGGAGCGGCGTGCTGCGGAAAATTTCAATATAAATAGAAGCGATCTTTCCGAATATCCGCTTCTCGTAATTCCGCAACAAAGCCAGCGCGGTTCCGAATATGACGCTTGCGCATACGGTGGCAACCGAGATAAGCAAGGTGGTTCTCAAACCGGCAAGCATAAAGAGAACATTGCCGGGAGTAAAAATATCCGCAAAGACCTGAAGATTCATGCGTTTTCTTCCTTGTTTGCTACAGGATGAACGATAGTGTCGCGGCTCTTGAGTTTCACCTCATGCCGCCGCGCCCACGAAACAAGCGGAAAACAGAGCAGGAAATACAGCAACCCGGTCGCTACATACGCAGGACCATAACTCAACGTGCCGTTTGACGCCCACGAGTCCGCGCGGTACATCAGATCGCCTCCGGCGATAAGCGCCAACACCGAGGTGTTTTTGATGAGGTTCACCGCTTGGTTGGCGAGCGGCGGCAAAACAATGGTGACGGTCTGGGGCAGGATTATCCACCACATGGACTGAATGTAGGAAAAACCCTGCGAACGCGCCGCCTCGGTCTGCCCTTTTGGAATGGATGTGATTCCGGCGCGTATCACTTCGGCGACATAGGCTCCGTGGTAAATCCCAACGCACAGGACGCCGATACTGAACACATCAAGCATAATCCCGACGTAGGGGAGAGCGTTGTATACAAAGAAAACTTGTATCACCAGCGGCGTGTTTTGAAAAAATTCAACATACACACGCGCTGCGGCTTTCAAAGGCGCCTTGGAAGAGGTTGAAAAAAGCCCAAAAATAATGCCAAGCGCAAGGGCAAGGAGCAGAGCGGAAATAGAAACCATAATGGTTACTATAAAGCCTTCGAGAAAAATCGGGCTATCGGCGAATAACCGCGCCCAGCGCCATAACGCAAAAGGTCCGCTCATCTAGTACGCTCCCTGCCGTGGATCAAACCGGCGCCCTCGCCGGCTGGTTTCGCTCTCTTAAAGATCGTACTTCTTGACGAGTCCGGCGATAACGCCATCTTTAAGCCATTTTTGAATAAGTTTGTCAACACCAGCCGCCAACTCCTTGTTGGAGAGCTTGCTCGTCACGCCGTACTCCTGCGGGGAGAAAGCGTCCGGCAGAATCACACACTCGTTGTCGAGGTACCCGTTCAGAATGGACTTGTCCACCGAGAACACATCCACACGCCCTGAGTCGAGCGCGGCTTTGATTTCCGGATAGGTGGCGAACTCCATAAAGCTGATGGTGACGCCGAGTTCGTCAGCCGCTTCCTGAATGGCGGCGCGGCTTGTGGCGGACTGGGCCACGCCGATGGTTTTTCCATCCATGTCTTTAAGCCCTGTAAAACCGGACGCTTTCTTTACCAAAAGACCGACCGCATCGGTGTAGTAGGAAGTGGAGAAATTGTAAGTGAGCTTTCTCTCTTCGGTAATGGTAAAGGTCGCTATCACCAGATCGATATCCCCATTGTCGAGCAGGGGACCGCGGGTTTTCGCAGTCACCGGCGTAAACGCCACTTTCGTTGCGTCGCCCAGGATTTCTTTGGCGATAAGTCCGGCAAGTTCGATCTCCAAGCCCTCGTATCGGTTGGTGTTAGTGTTAAGCAACCCGAATTTCGGCACATCGGATTTCACTCCAACCTTGAGAACGCCTGTTTTCTGGATTTTCGCAACCCCCTCAGCGCCGGGGCCGGCAAATACTGCTCCGGTGACAGCCATAAGAATCAAAGCCGTACAAAAGATGTTTTTCACTGCTTTCATTCCATTCCTCCTAACGTATGATTTTACTCAAAAACGCACGGGTGCGTTCATTTTTCGGATTCTCAAAAAATTCTTCGGGCGGCGCTTCCTCAACCAAAAGCCCCTTGTCTAAAAAAATGACCCGATCCGCCACTTGGCGGGCAAATCCCATTTCATGGGTGACGACAACCATTGTTATTGATTCATGGGACAGTTTGATGATGACATCAAGCACTTCCTGCACCATTTCCGGATCAAGCGCCGAAGTCGGCTCGTCAAAGAGCAGTATCTTCTGTCGCGTGGCGAGCGCGCGGGCGATGGCTATGCGCTGCTGCTGTCCGCCTGACAACGTGGCCGGATAGGCGCGCGCTTTATCCCGCAAGCCTACAACGTCAAGATAGTGGTATGCGATTTCTTCGGCTTCTTTTTTGGTTTTTTTTTGCAGTTTGATGGGGGCGAGCGTAATATTTTGCAACACGGTCTTGTGCGGATACAAATTGAACTGCTGAAACACCATGGCGCAGTACATCCGCACCATCATGGTTTTGTTGCGGTGCAACAATTGCTCGCCATTGATGAACACTTCGCCATTTGTCGGCTCTTCAAGCCCGTTTATACAGCGGATAAGAGTGCTTTTGCCCGAACCTGAAGGTCCGATTATCGTCACCTTTTCGCCTTCACGGACGCGTATGTTAATATCTTTCAAAACTTCCAAATGACCAAATGATTTACAGACATTGTTTAACCGTATCATACCACCTCCGTAATCATACCATACAGGAAAATGAGATTTTTTGCAAGAGATATTTCTATGTATAAGCATTTTTTTGCATGGTTTTCAAAAGAAAAAGGTCGTACGCATTCAGTTTCTCGCCGCAACCGCTTTCAATGCGGGGCGAGTTTCCACAACGCGCCTTGTAGAGCGGCGGTTTGCGGGCAAACTGTCGAGCAAGGAGATTTGGATTTGCGAGAAATTTCGTGGCGCGCATACTCTTTAAGAAACAGCTTGACAAACAGTTATGAAAGGCTCTATAGTATAACTATCTTTTATAAAAGATGTATAATATGTGTGGAATAGTAGGTTATATAGGATACCGGGATGCGTTTCCCATTTTGATAAAGGGTTTGTCTCATCTTGAATACCGGGGGTACGACAGCGCGGGCGTCGCCCTGACCGGCGGCAACGGTGAGATGCATATATACAAAACCAAAGGTCGTGTGCCGGAACTCGAAGCGTTTTGTAAAAATCACGACGTTTCTGGAACAATCGGAATCGCCCATACACGCTGGGCTACTCACGGCGAACCAAATACTATCAACGCTCATCCGCATTGTTCCGAATCGAAAAAACTTGCCCTTATACATAACGGCATCATTGAAAATTATGCTGTGATCAAAGAGCGGCTTATACAAAACGGCTGTCATTTCCAAAGCAATACCGACACCGAAGTGTTAGTGCAGTTAATCGAGTATATCAAAGAATTGAACAATGTCGATTTATGCGCCGCCGTACAATTGGCTCTAGGGCAGGTCATCGGGGCGTATGCCATCGCGGTTATGGAAAAAGGACAACCTGATCGGCTTATTGCGGCGCGTAAAAGCAGTCCGCTGGCGCTTGGCGTCGGCGAGGATGAGTTTTTCATCGCTTCCGACGCCTCGCCGATAATCGGATACACTAACAAAGTGATATATCTGGAAGATGAAGAAATCGCCATCGTCTATCGCCGCGAAGCCCCGAAAATCGTTACTATCGGCAATATAGAAAAGACTCCTGAAATCACTCAGTTGGAAATCAGCCTGAGCCAGTTGGAAAAAGGCGGTTATCCGCATTTCATGCTTAAAGAAATCTTTGAGCAGCCCCATACGTTGCGCGACTGTATGCGAGGACGTATTGACGCCGGTTGCACGCATGTCGTACTGTCGGGAGTGATCGACCATAGAGAACAGTTTTGCAATGCCAAACGCATCATAATCCTTGCCTGCGGAACCTCGTGGCATGCGGGTCTTATCGGCGAATACCTGCTCGAAGAGTTTTGCCGTATTCCGGTCGAAGTGGAATATTCATCGGAATTTCGGTACCGCAACCCTGTCATCCACCCGGACGACGTGGTTATCGCCATTTCGCAGTCGGGTGAAACTGCCGACACCCTTGCCGCCGTCAATTTAGCGCGTAAAGCGGGGGCTTTTGTATACGGAATCTGCAATGTAGTAGGCTCGTCCATCGCCCGGAACACTCATTCGGGTTCATATACCCATGTGGGTCCCGAAATAGGCGTGGCTTCGACAAAGGCTTTCACAGCGCAATTGATGGCGCTGGCTATGATGTCGCTCTGCATAGCGCGCGAAAAGAAGACTATAACCGAAGACCGCTTCCTGAAACTGTTGAAGGAATTGAACAGAATACCGGACAAAGTGGAGCGCATTCTCCGCGCCGACGAATCAATCAAAACTCTGTCGGGAATTTTCACGTACGCGCATAATTTCATCTATCTCGGACGCGGCTACAACTATCCCGTAGCTCTGGAAGGCGCTCTGAAACTTAAAGAAATATCGTATATTCACGCCGAAGGATACCCCGCCGCTGAAATGAAACACGGTCCAATAGCCTTAATCGACAGCGAAATGCCGGTAGTGGCTATTGCCACTGACAATGGAATGTACGAAAAGGTCATCAGCAACATACAGGAAATCAAAGCCCGCAACGGACGCATCATTGCCATCGTAAGCGAAAACGACACTGCAATGAAAGATATCGCCGACTATGTGATTGAGATTCCGGCGACCGAAGACTGCTTCGACCCTTTGCTGACTATTATCCCTTTGCAACTTCTGTCGTACCATATCGCTGTAACAAAACGGCGTGATGTGGATAGACCGAGAAATCTTGCGAAATCGGTTACGGTCGAGTAAAATATCAGAATTTATAGATTTTTTAAAAAATTCGTAAATTCTGATTAAATATGAGGGCGCGCTCCAAGCTGGTACGCCCAAATAAAATCTGCATGCCAAAATCAAAATGACATAACCCCATTGGGACAGGACGCTTTTTCAAACCGCCTTCTGGTTGCGGAGAGGGTGAAAGCGCGAGGGGTCTAAAACCGTCTTTTTTGCTTGCCTTCCCGCTTTTCTAGCGGTATTTTATAACTATGGGTAAAATTAAAACGGCTCTGGAAATAGCGCTGGAGCGCACCGAGTCCATTAAAAGCGATAAAGCCGCTATTGAACAGTTTGAAGCGAAGCAGACAGGAAAACGCCTTGCAAACTCCTTTTTGGAAAATCCTGAAAAGAGCGCGAAGGCGCTTGAAGACGCTCTAAAAAACGCCCCAAAGGAACAGAGGACAAGTCTCAAGGAAGGCATGTTTGAAACGCTTTTGTCCCGCATAACTCTTCCGGTTGCAAAAGAAGACGAAGCGCATCTCCATGATGTAGGAAAAGGCTTGCAAGCCATTATTAAGAATAGCCATTTCCACGGCTTGTACCGTCAAATGCTGGACATCCTGTCCCGCTACCTTGAGGAAAATGTCCAATACGAGGATGCCGTCAAACGGCAATATGAACCGAGGCTCCGAAAAAAGGAAGCCGAACTGTCCAAACGGTATGGACAGCCGGTGAAGCTCGATCCTTTTCAGGACCCGGAGTTCGTCTCTTTTTACAAACAAAACATGGAAGCGCTCAGGGCGAACTACCAGGCGGTTGTGGACGAGGCTCGTCAGGAAGCTGTGGAAGCGTTTGAAAACGCGCCCGTTTAAGTGCGAGGGCGTCAGAAAATCACCCAATGTCTTGAGCGCTTCGCACAATAAGGGCAGTTGCTCCAGCTTGTCGTAAAAATGCCGTTAATCAACAGCATTTGGGGTGAATGGCGCTGATTTCCTCAGCCGCAGGGACGCCCGCCTTATGGGACTGGACGCCGGTCAATTGCATGACAACCAAAGCGGAGCAAACCCCACCGCAAATCATCCCAATGTCTTGAGCGCTTCGCGCAATTCGGGGTCATGCTTGTAATAGTAGCTTTCCAATTCCTGCGGCGATAGACCTATGAGTTCGTGGCTCATGTAGTGTATCCATGTGTCTTCATCGGTTACGGACAGATCATGCTTGCGGCACCAGAAATCGGGCTGTATGGGCAGTTGCTCCGGTTTGTCGTAAAAATATTTGTAGTCATGCACCGCGACTTTCAGATCGCGGCGTGGAATGCCTTTCTCAAGGATGATCTCGGCGAGAAAATTCACCGTGCGGCCTGAATCGAAAATGTCGTCAATCAAAAGCACCTTGTCCCCGATGCGAAGGTGCGCCGGATCGTATGTCCAGCCTTCCACTTTTATATTTTCCGAAGCGCGGACATCGGTGTAGGAGCGGGCGACAACCGCCGCATAGTACACCGGTCTGCCGCTCTTGCGTACCGTCTTGAAATATTCGCTTATCACATTCCCCATGTAGGCGCCTCCTCGCAAGGAGACATAGATAACGTCAGGGATAAATCCTTCGTTGCAAATACGGCAAGCAAGCTTAAGCGCGTTGTTCCGCACCACGTCGTAGGGAAGAAATTCTTTGTGCATAAAAGCCTCTTTTAATTAAGATTTATTGGCATTTCGCCGATTATAAATTATCGGCGGTAGACGGTGCGGAACATGAAATGTTGCGGTGATAATCTGGTGATAATCACTGCGGCATTCCAGACATCCAGACGCACCGTCTTTTTTTATAAATACGTTATACACGATGTGGAATAATTTTGCAACACGTGAATTGCGCCGCTTTGCGCACTTTGCGCACTTTGCGCCGCTTCCTATTGCCATAATTGAGAAAATAATAGATAATGCCCTATGTTTCAACCCTTAAAAATAATGAAGATCGCCACAGCGGTTCTCGCCCTCATTGCGGGCGCGTCCATTTTTTGTACGCAACAGCCGCTTTTTGCGCAGGACAGCCTTGACGCAAGCCGGCGAGACGATATGCCGGCCGATAGGTTTGTCATAAAAATAGCCGTTTTAGGACCCGGAGACGAAGTTTTTTTCTGGTGGGGACACCTTGCCCTCATCATAGAAGATGGTGTTACGGGCGCCCAGACGTTCTATGATTGGGGCGTTTTCTCTTTTGAGAGCGAAGATTTCTTCAAGAATTTCGCTTTCGGCAGGCTTATCTACCTGTGCGTGGCGTCTCCCGCCAAACGCAGCCTTGACCGGTATGTCCAAACCAACCGTGATATAGTTGTATACACGCTCAATCTTTCGCCTGAAACAAAAGAAGAGATACGGCGGTTTGCGGAAAGCAACATCCGTCCCGAAAACCGCAGCTATTACTACCATCACTTCAAAGACAACTGCGCCACCCGCATTCGGGATATTCTTGACATGGCGGTGGACGGGCAATTCAAGGCGGCTTTCGGCGACGCGCCCGGACGGTATACCTTGCGCCAGCATGTCAGACGGCACACCTGGTTCTCGCCGTTTTTCGACTGGTTCCTCAATGTTCTTATGGGACAGGACATCGACGTTCCCCTTGCCGTGTGGCAGGAGATGTTTCTGCCTGCCGAAATCGGGAGCCGCATCGCCGATTTCACCTACGTTGACAAAGACGGCGCCACGCGGAAGCTGGTCTCTTCCGTTGAGACGCTTAACAAAGCCGTCAATCGTCCGCCTGTTCTGGACAAACCGCGCAGACAGTGGATCCGCGAACTCATTTTGGGCGTTTTTATCGCTCTTTCACTCGTTTTTTTCGATACGCTGCAAAAGACCAAGCCTCGGCTTGGTCGCTGTTTATGGGGTTTGAGTCAAAGCGTTTTGGGACTGTTCTTTGGCGTTGTAGGTCTTATTCTCTTTTTTATGACCTTCTTCACCAATCATGATTACACGTATCACAACGCAAACATCATCTATGTTAACCCGCTCTGGTTCATAGCCGCAGTGTCGGGCGCCATCTACGCTTTCGCCAAATCCGAAAAAAGACGCTATATAATGCTGCATATCCTCCGCGCTTTTTGGACGTATGTGTTTTTAGGCGGCGTCCTCACCATGGTCATAAAGCTGTTTCCCGGCTTTTACCAGCAGAATCAGGTTACGCAAGCCTTGGTGACGCCTTTTGCGTTTGTGTTGAGTTTTGCGGGCGACTGGATTAAGCGGGCGAAGCGCACAAAGTGCGCAAAGCGGGGCGGTTAAGCGTGAGTCGCTTGACTGCAAATCGCGGATCTCACCCATAAAAAAGCCGTTCATTTGAACGGCTTTTGATTCGCAATAGGATTTTAACGTCCCGCCGCTTTGCGCGACAACGAAAATCTTACTTGCGGGTAAGCTCGGCGATCAAATCAACGACTTGCTGTCCAGCTTGGGCTGTGGCACTCCGTCCGTAAGCCACATTTTGGGCGATGGTGTAGAGCCGGCTGTTCCACTGGGAATCGCCGGGCATGTTCGGATCTCTAGCCCTGGTATGGGCGCCGGCTATATTCAGATAGGCGTTCACTTTGCCGGTTATGGGATCCGCAGGAAGCGCGGCGCGGGATGCGGAATTAACCGGAGTTCCCGGATCCGCGCCCATGATCACCCACACAGAAGGTTCGTTTACGCGGTAGTTGATGAACTTGGCTGCGGCTTCGGCGTTTTTGGAGTTCTTGTTAATCGCCATCATCTGGCTCATCTGACCCCATAGCGCGTTGGTTGCCGCCGCGTTGGGAAGTTCGATCAGATCAAGCGTATCTTTTGTGGCGTTCTGATAGTTCAAGAGCTGGTTTGACCAGATGATGCACACAGCCACTTTTCCGGCGATCAAAGAGGAACTGGACTCGTTGGTTTCCGGATAGTCCGCAGCGGTCGCTGCGTCAGGGATGTAGCCTTTCGCCCGCCAGCCAGCCCAGAGGTCAAAGTACTGGGCGGCGCTTGCCGCAGTAGTATAGGATTGTTTTCCATCCCACATCTTGGTGCCGTTCTGTCCCTGCCAATAGCCGAAAAAAACGGACTGATCCGAATTGGCGCTGTTGTCGGCCAGGGGATACACGCCATTGGGAAGCTTCGCTTTAACATTCGCAAGCCATGCGTCAAACTCAGCCCATGTCATGGACACCTTGGGAAGGGGTGCGCCTGCGCGTTCAAGCAGGGATTTGTTGTAAACCAGGGCGGGCATGTTGGCGGCCAGAGGCAGCGCGTACAACTTGCCGTTCACCGTTCCTTCCGTAATCGCGGATTTATCCACCTTAGACGTATCAATAACGCCATTTTTTACAAAGTCATCCAGGGGCAGCAACACGGACGCGACGTCATTGACGTTGAGATTCGAGAAGTCGCCTCCAAGCTGCACGATGTCCGCCGCGTTGCCGCCAGAAAACTGGGTCGCGAATTTGGTGAAGTGATCGCCTGTTCCAGGCGCCGGCTCTGACGCGACGATGATCCCCGTCCGCTCGGTGAATTTATCGATGATCAACTGGTTGTTTTTTATGCGGGCTTCAGATCCCCAATATGACCAGCGCACCGCCCCCTGGGGCGCGCCACCCGCGTTCTGTTGATCGCCGTTAGCGAAAACCGAAACTCCAATCGCCCCGATGGCGATAACCGTTAATAAAACACGTTTCATACTTTCCTCCTCAATTTTGGAAAATAAAGATTTATATCAAGGGTCAGGTGACAGCCATCCCTTAATACCTCATTCGATTATCCTTTTATTCCCGTAGTGGCGATACCTTGGACAAAGTATTTTTGCAACGAGAAAAACAGAATAAAACAGGGCGCCAGAGACAACACCGACATGGCGAACATCGGACCCCATGAAGACGCTCCAGATGCATCCAGAAACAGCCGCAAGCCCATAGGAACCGTGTACTTTTCAGGCGAATTGAGGTACAACATCTGCTTAAAGAAGTCGTCCCATGTCCACAGGAATGTAAATAGCACGGTAGTTATGATGGCGGGTACGCTGAGCGGCAAAACGATGCTCCAGTATATGCGAAATTTTCCGCACCCGTCAATACGAGCCGATTCGTCCATGTCTTTTGGCAACCCACGGATGAACTGCACCAGCAGGAATATGAAGAACGCGTCGGTAGCGAACAACTTGGGTATGACGAATGGCAGGAACGTGTTGACCCAACCGAAATTGCGGAACATGAGGTACTGGGGAATGGTGGTGGCGTGTCCTGGAAGCATCAGCGTTACCATCATAAGAGCAAACCATAGTTTCCGTCCTTTGAATTCCAGCCGTCCAAAAGCGTAGGCTGTAAGCGAGCAGAAAATAGCGTTAAAAATGACGCACAGAATGCATATAGTGAATGAGTTGGCAAAGAAAGCGCTGAAAGAAACAATGCCTATTCCCTCCCAGCCTTTCGCGTAATTCTGGAACGACCATGTTTTTGGCAAGAGGCTCGGATCGCTGAAAATTTGCGAGCCTTCTTTGAAGGACGCCATAATGAGCCAGACAACCGGATAGAGCATCAAACATCCCAAAAGGATGATGATGAGATTCGTCATGCCCGCGCCAATAAGTCTCGTTGTTTTTCTCTGCATGTCAGTCTCCTCCGTAAGACACCATGGAGCTGGAAATCTTAAAAGTCAGCGCCGTCAACGCCGCGATAATGACAAGCAACACCCACGCCATAGCCGCGGCGTATCCCATGTGTCCCCAGGCAAATCCGTGGAGATAGAGGTACAGGCTGTAGAACATGGTCGAGTCCACCGGCCCTCCATTGCCGCCTGATATAATGTACGCTTGAGTAAAGGCCTGGAACGCGCTGATCATCTGCATAACGAGATTGAAGAAAATGATAGGGGAAAGAGCGGGCAGGGTGATATGAAAAAACTGCCGCATCTTGCCCGCGCCGTCTACACTCGCCGCTTCGTAGTATTCGTGCGGTATCTGTTTGAGTCCCGCAAGAAAGATGATCATAGGGCTGCCGAATTGCCACACCGCCAAAATGATGAGGGTTCCCAGAGCGTATTGCGGAGTTGAAATCCATGAGGGCGGATCCGCATACCCAATAGTCCGCAGGATGGCGTTAATAACCCCGTCCCCGGAAAAAAGGCGCCGCCATAACACGGAGATGGCTACCGAGCCGCCAAGCAAGGTGGGAATGTAATAGACCGTCCGATAAAAGGAAATGAGCTTGAGCTTCTGGTTCATCAGCACGGCCACCAGCAACGCGAACATCAGCTTCACAGGCACGGAAACGAACACAAAATGGAGCGTGACGAACAACGAGTTGAGAAACCGGGCGTCATGGGTATATCGCTCATCGCCTGAGAACATCATGAAGTAATTCTTGATTCCAACCCATCGGGGCGCTTCCAGAATATTGTAATCCGTGAAGGACAGGAACAGGGAATATGCCATGGGATACACCGTAAGCGCAAAGAATCCAATCAGCCACGGAACTAGGAACGCATACGATGACGCCTGCTCATAAAAAAACGCTCTTGTCCTATGCGCCGTCGACTTTTTTCTCATAAATCCTCCTAATATTGGCGCCTATTGTTACCGGCGGTCGCTCGCCATCGGGTTTTGAGATAGTGTCAAGGCGCCGCCCGCTTCTTTCACTTCAATAAAAGACGCCCGTTCATGGGAATGATTGTTCGGCGAATGGATCGCCAGACGAAGCGTACCGTCAAAATCACGGAATATCATCCCATGCCCTCCGTCCGCCTCGTAAAGGGGAGCGTCCGCCTGCTTCCACGGCCCCCGAAGCGTTCCATCTTCTGAACGCGCCGCGCCGATACAGTAATTGCCGTCTTTGCCGAAAGCGGACCAAAGCATGAAAAGCGTTCCGTCTTGGGCGCGGTGCATAAAAGGTCCATCGGTAACATAACTGCCGGGATCACGGGCGGGCAACTCATACGACCACGGCGCCTCGCTGGAACGAAATAACAGACGTGTATCCCCCGCCGCCCGCTTCAGATCATCCGTCAACGGCATAGCGCATATTTCTCCATCTCCAACCTGCCGCCATTCGTGGCAGAACACCATCCACGGCTTCCCTTCTTCCATAAAAAAGGCGCCGTCAAGGCAATCCCACTCATCCGGGGTTACATTTCCCGGCGCGCCGCGCACATTGAGGCTCCACGGCAGATATGGACCCTTAAGCCCCGCCTCACTTTTCAACACCGCCGTCCCCCGCCGTCCTTTTTTAGGCAGGAATGAGGCGAACATATAATATGTCCCTCTATAAAAGTGGACTTCCGGCGCCCAAAAATTCTTTTCCGACCAAAAGTCGTCCGGGGGTCTAAAAGCGGGGAAGGGCCCGTCAAATTCATCAAGACTCCCCATTCCGATATACAGGTCAAAGCCCACGCCGGGAGAATGCCATATATCCTTATCGGTGGAGCCAAAGAGATAATAGCATCCATCTTGCGGAACTACAAAGGGATCCCGAATCTGTATGTCTTTAATATGGAGCATATTTTTTGTTCTCCAAGCAAAATGATATTTTTTTATTATAAGGCGGAAAAAAAAAGAGCGCCAATCAGTTATTGCGGAATTTTTATCAGAAATTGTATTATTAACGGATTTATTCGCAGTGAGAAAACGTCTGACGCCGCAGACGGGCTAAATTTGACCCAAAGTGTCTGACACCCGCATCGTCTGCCGCGCCCGTCAAAAGCGTCTGACACCAGACATCTCCCCGATGTTGGGAATGACCCCTAAACCTGATGGGGACACCGATCCAATGCTGATCGGCATCCCGATCCAAATCTGTTCATGATCGTAAACTAAGCCTGTTTGGAACCCAATGCCAGTTTTTATCGCTGGCCCCGGAAGCGTCAAAAGTGTCTGACACCACGCCAACGCCGGGAGGGACGCCTCTCAGCCTTGGAGAGGCGTCCCTCCTTAGAAAACCCACGCCGGTATAGACGCGCAATCTGGCGCGCGCCGCGTTAATTACGTTTAAACTCGTGCGCCGGATCAATCCAGCATATCATATGAAAGAGATGATTTGTTAAACAAGCCGCATAATTACAACATGGGGGGGGGGGGGGGCCTTATTTAAAATTACCACAAAACGTACAAAACACCCCCCCGGGGGACCCCGGGTAAAAAAAACGCCCGTTAGGGAACAGGCAAAAAAAAAAAGGAACTGTTT
>JAISCC010000058.1 GCA_031265845.1 Treponema sp. | reverse complement strand
GGAAACTGCTCGTCAAGCAAGGCGGTTTCCTCAACATGCACCTCGTAGCCCAGAGGTTCAAACAACCGTTCCGGCAGCGCCGCGCCGCCCCGGCAAGGCAACATAAAAAGACTCGCCCTTAAATCCAGCGGGGTATCCGCCAATGCCTGTTTTTGGGCGCATCTCCCGGACATGGCTGTCCCATACACCTCGGCTATAGCGGTACATATAAAAGAAGAACATACATAAGTCCGGTCATGCACATAATCGAATATGCCGCCCAATCCCTTTCTGCCCCGAACCAGATCCAAAGGATCCATATCAAGGAGCAGCGCGGCGGTGCAACAGTCGGGTCCTGTCTCAGGATAAAACATATACAGCCGCCCAAAACTTGCGTCCGCGCACTGCGGCCTCGCCGGATTCTTGTGAAGCAGGTATCCCAGATCCGTGGGATTTTCACCGGTATACGTAATCGTCAACAACATAGCCAGATTATAGCCTGAAACACATTTTTTTTTCTATGGACATGCGGGATTGGTTAGGGCTATGGCAAGGAGGCAATTCTCCGTTTAGAAAAATGAATCTCTCCTAATCGCTATTCTTGTCTCCCCCTTGGGTTAGAGATGTTCTAACCACTGGGTTAGAGGTGATCTCACCTACGGTCGAATTCGCGTTGCCTCCAACCTGTTACAGCAGGCGTCCCGCAGGCATCCCGCGTTGGTATGGATGAGGACCGCGTTCTCCGCAGTCTTGACGCCGTTCACGAAGGCAAGTCCGAGTCCAGTGGATGGCGGTTTCCATTTTAGGGAAGGCTGGTATATCGCCCACGGGTTGAATTTGCCCACGATAAGTCATACTTGCCGCCGAGGTCAAACCCCGGACCCCTGGCAAGGCGTACAAGGGCTGACGGTCGCGGAAGCGGGCGCCGTATGCTGGAAGCGTGTCTGCGCTTCTTAAATGCGCTTGACGCCCCGGAGCGGATTCCGGTTGTCGCGCCCATGATTATGCGGGAAATTCCCTAGTACCTTTTGACCGGCCCGGAGGAGAATTTTAGGCTTTTGGGAACAGCGGAAAGCCCAAGCAATCAGATTGCCCGCGCGGTGCGCTGGCTCCCTGAGCATTACCGGGAAGTGTTTAGCCTTGCGGAACTTGCCGCCCAGGGATATTGAACGGTCGCTTATGGCGGCGGCGGCGGCAACTTTACAGAACGGCGGAGAAAATGCGGCGGGCGGGCGCGTTGGGGAACTGGCGTGGCTATGTAAGGAGGCTTTTTAGATGATTCCTCATCCGTTTTCAACTCGTTTCCAAACTCGCTGTCAGGATGGACGGCATTTTGAAATCGCGCCCTTGTCAAAAACATCCGTTTCCCTTATAATGCCGACGAGGTTTTTATGACGCATGGAGAGAACATAGAATCAGAAAACGTGGAAAACACGGAAAATAGAGAAAAAAGCGAAGAGCGCACTTATTCCGAACAGGCGCGCATCAGGCGTGAAAAACTTTTTTCTTTGCAAAAAGAAGGAAAAGACCCGTTCAATCATAGGGCGTTTAAACAGACCTATCATTCTATTGAAATAAAAGAGCGGTTTGAGACGCTCGAAGGAACAGACGTTTCCATCGCGGGGCGGCTCATGTCGTTCCGCAGCATGGGAAAATCGTCTTTCGCGGATATTCAGGATCGGGACGGCAGAATACAGGCGTATATCAGCGTTAATGACATCGGCGACGAAGCTTACGGCGAGGTGAAGTCCTACGATATAGGCGACTTTGTGGGCGTAGAAGGCGTGGTTTTCAAGACCAAACGCGGCGAGATTTCAGTGCATGCGGCGTCCGTTACGCTTCTGGCAAAGGGACTCGAACCGCTTCCTGAAAAATATCACGGCTTGCAGGATACGGAAATACGGTACCGCAGGCGGTACCTTGATCTCATTATGAACCGGCAGTCTTTTGAAACATTCCAGAAACGCGCAAAAATCATCTCAATTGTCCGCGCCTTTCTTGACGCAAGAGGGTTTCTTGAGGTTGAGACTCCCGTGCTTTCAACCATCGCGTCAGGCGCCGCGGCTCGCCCGTTTGTTACAAAGTCCAATGCGTTGAACCTTCAGCTTCATCTGCGCATCGCCACTGAATTGTACCTCAAGCGGTGCATTGTCGGCGGCATGGAACGGGTGTATGAGCTTGGCAAGGATTTCCGCAACGAAGGCGTAGACACCCGGCATAGCCCGGACTTCACCATGCTAGAGCTGTATCAGGCGTATACGGACTATCACGGCATGATGGAACTGTGCGAAAATCTCGCCGCCGAGACTGCGCGCGCGGTGTGCGGCTCGACCACGGTCGTGTATCAGGGGACGGAGTTGGAGTTTGCGGCTCCCTGGCGGCGCATCGCCATGCTGGATGCCATTACAGAAAATGGCGGACCAGATTTCGACCGCATACACTCTGATGAAGACGCCCGCAAAGCCGCGCAAGAGTTCCATCTGGTTGACGCCCTTAAAAAGAAGCTACCGGATTGCACCCGTGGGGATATTATGAACGCGGCGTTTGAGCGATTTGCCGAAGAAAAACTCATACAGCCCACCTTTGTCGTGGATTATCCGACCGATATTTCACCGCTTACAAAACAAAAGCCGGATAATCCGGACATGACCGAACGATTTGAGGCGTTCGTCTATGGGCGAGAGCTTGCCAACGCCTATTCAGAGTTGAACGATCCCATTGTCCAGTTCGACCGCTTCCGCCAACAGGCGCGGGAGCGCGAACTTGGCGATGATGAGGCGTATCAGCTTGACGAGGATTTTATAGCGAGCCTTGAAATCGGCATGCCTCCGACTGGCGGCATGGGTATCGGCATAGACCGGCTCGTCATGTTCCTGACGGACAGCGCCTCCATACGCGACGTGATTCTGTTTCCGGCGTTAAAACCCGCGTCGTGATTAGAGGTTGAGCGCGACGGCGGCGTAAACAAGCGCGTTGTACGCGCCATGGGCGAAGGCGAGGGCGTGCAACGCGCGCATCCCATTGCCGGACTTCCGTTTTTTGAATATGAAAAACAGAAAAAGTCCGGCAAGGAGCGCGTTTACTACGCCGAAAACGCCTTCGTACAAGTGGCAATACGCGAAACTGACGCTTGATATCAGCATTGCGGGATAAAATCCAAATTCCTTGAGCCTGTCGGACAAATAAAACCTGAAAAAACTCTCCTCAAGATACGCCGCGCTTAAACAGGAAAGGCAGAGTACAACCCAGCCCGCCGCCGTGTCCGGCGTTTGGACGCCAAAGTCAGCCTCAAAGCCGCCGCCGGTTACGCGCTCCACCAGTCCGCTTGCTAGGGACGCGCTTATGTTGATGAGGAGCAAGCCGGATAGAGCGAGTATAAAAGTTACAAGGAAATTTCCCGCATTGAACATAAAGGAATCCATAGGATTCAACCCTGCGGGGTTTCGGGGAGCCAGCGAGAAAAGCGGGCGTTTCGTTGGAGCGGCCGTTTCCTTTTTCCGCAACACAAGAAACCAAATAAGCACCACGGGCGGCGCATTATAAATGAAAATGCGCGACAATGCGTGATTGATGGAAAAGGCGATGACGCTTCCTCCTTCAACACTGGAAAAAACAGACGGAAAAAAGAGGACGAAGTATAGAATAATCGCTTCGATTGTTGGCATATTTCTACGTCTCCGCGCGGTTTTCGACGGATTTACCGAAGGCGTCGTTTTTTTCCCAGCGGGCGAAGATTTCTTCTTCAAGCGCAGGGAAGTTTGTTTTTGGGTCGCCGGGTTTGTACATGGCGATATTATAGCATAAGAGGCAAGCGCGTAAAGAGGCGTCCTGTTTTTCGGGAGCGCCTTCCCTTTTGTCCGGTCTGTGATATGGTGGGTATGCGGTACATTGGCGGCTGCGATTTGTTTTCCGGCGCCGGAGTCGTCGCGCGGTTTTTTAGAAAGGACCGCCAGATTATCGCAAACGATATGTTACATTTTTCCTACATCGCAACCTGCGCGGGAATAGAGAATAACGCCACCCCTTCTTTTAGAAACTTGCGATAAATAGATATGGAAGACCCTGTAAGGCGTATGTATTTGTCTAGTGAAAACGCGCCGCGTATTGACGCGATAAGGCGACCGGTAGAAGAATGAAAAAACAACGCGCTGTTGTCCAGCAAAGAACACCGCATAACCGATGATATTATTAAACTTGATATGCCGGAAATCAATGAATTGTCCAAGAAATCAGATGTGACAAAAAAATAAAAAATCCGTCCGTGACAAACTAAAAACGGTCGATCACAAATATTTTCTCTTGCTGACCTGTCGTGTAACAGCAAAACGGATCGCGCAGGACGGACGGAATTATTTACAAAGATACGCAAGACGTTGTCATTTTCTTGTTTTTATTTGTATCATCTTTGTTTTCAACGGATATTTCCGCTAAAATAATCCAGCTTTCGCTCCGCGCAAAAACAAAATGCGGCGCCATTAATGTCCCTAATTTGCCGCCGCTTGCCGAAGGAATTAAATCAAGGCGTATGTCGTATGATGATAGTCTTACATTGAGGAACTTCTAAAAACTCCAGTTTCTAGAGGTTTTTTACTCACTGGAGAAACCTGTGTTTGCGTAATTCGTTGCAAATAAGGAAGCGACAATTTTCTCCGAGGCGCCGCTGGAAACTCCGGTTGAGTTTGCAGAGATTCCCATTTAATAAAGCGAAATGGTGAAATTACATATAAATTTTGTAGAGACGATGAAAAAAAGCCGTGGTGATGGCGGGGTTGAGTTCGTTGAGTGGAGGACGGGGGCGCAACGCGGGCAGTAGGGGAAGATGTCAGATGCCTTTGTAAAAGAGACCTTTGTTCCAGAGCGTTCTCATCATGCGCCTATTGTAATAGCAAAGCAAAATGTATTATAATGCCCTTATAATTGAGGGGGAATATGTTATGAAAAAAATATGCGTTTTTCTGTGTTTTTCTCTGGCAACCGGACATATATCAGCGCAGGATTCCATCCTCATGTCATATAAACGGAATTTTGCGAGGGCGAGTCTCACCGAAAAGCTGAGTGTCCTTAGCGACGCGGCGACCGATTCGTACGCTTCGGCGTTTATTGGGCAGCTTTACGGTTTTGCGTTGCAGTTTTCTTTGAGCGAGGCGTATCTGCTTGCCGACGACGCGGATATGATCGCGCTCACCAAAGCCGCCGCTCGTGGCGCCGGACAAACAGGAGAGAGGGATTCTGCGGAAACACTCTTGAACCTGTGTTCTCTTTACAGCGACAGTTCCGTACGAGTGGAGATTTTAAACGCCCTGGCGACAACCGCTCAAGGGAACGTCCGCGTTATTGCGGACTTGAACCAATTGCTGGATGATCAGAACAACGCCTTTATCGCGGGCATGGACCCGGATTATCAGACGCTTCAAGCTGGACTCGCCACGCTCGGAGCATTGGGCGATGAATCTTCTTATCTCGTACTGTTTTCAGCGTATTCCCTTCCCTATCCTGGCGTGATTACCGAAGCGGCGCGGTTGGCGCTCGGACGCATTCGGGGAAACTACGATGCGTTTCTTGCCGGCGTCATTCGAGATAGCCCGCCGCACGACAAGCTCAAGGCTTTCAGCCTCGTCGCGGACAACGCGCCGCATGATGTACAGATACCGGTCGCCAGTAAAAACATATTGGCTCAAACCGCCCTCGACATGGCGCTGAGCGCGGACGATCCCGCTTCCTATACGTTGCGTTACGAAGCCGTGCGCGTACTCACCGGTTTGGGCTGGACTGGCGCGTCTGAACCGGTTGTCCGGCATTTTTACCAGGTGCAGACCGATTACGCGCATGGAACTGCGGTAAAAGGGCGGTTTATTGAAGCGATAGCGTGTCTTGGAGCGATGAGAACCCCGGAGGCGGCTCAGATTTTAGCCATACAGTTTGGGCTGTTCAATTCTCAAACAGAACAAACTGGCGGCTTTGATGAAGATATACTGCTCGCAACGATCAACGCCTTGGGCGATATTGGAGATAAGGTCGCCTTTGATCATCTGTTTTACGTGAATTTTCTGCCGTATTCCAATGAGGTGAAAGCGGCGGCGAAAACCGCTTTGGCGAAGCTCAAATGGTAAACGCGGTAAAAATGACCCCGGTTCTCTGCGCCGCCTTGTGCGCGGCGACGAGCTATTACATAGCGCCGCATCTTTCGTCGGCGGGCGCCCTGCGGGGCATCCTTGCGTCGCTTGGCGCCGCCGCCTGCCTCACCGGATTCCTCCAGACGCTTTCATGCGGGCGGACGTTTCTTTTCCGCGTGAAAGACGACCGGCAAGACGCGATGCGGGAAATCGGCGGCCGCATTCGGGTCGCCCAGTTATACGTTATTGCGGCGACGCTCGGATTTTTCACAGGTTTTGCATCCGGCAGACCTTTTCCGGTAAACACCGGGCTTCCGCCTTCGAATATACGAGGCATATACGGCGTCATGCAGGATGATCCGCGCATCCTCGCCAACGAGCGAGGGACGCGGGGTATGGGAACCATCGCCGTGCGGCGGACGAGGGGAATCGATGGGACCGAAGTCTCCGCGTCAGGCGCCGTGTCCGTGTTCTTTCCGGAAGACGCCATTTCACGGCTGAAAGAATTCGGCAGGGGCGGCGAAGTGTACCTTGAGGGTGATTTTCTGACGGACGCCGCCCAAGCGAATCTCTTTCGCGCGCGTTCGGTTCATGTCGTACAACCAGCCCCGAAGATCGAGCAGTTCCGCACCGGACTCCGGCTCACCATAGCAGGGCGTTTCTCGCGGTACCGGTGGGGAGGGTTTGCGCTCGCATTGCTGTTCGGCATAAAGGACTCCCTTGACTCGACGCTTTCCAAACAGTATCAGGCCGCGGGCTGTTCCCATGTACTCGCCCTGTCTGGCATGCACCTCGCCGTTGTTTCCGCAGTCATAGCTTTTTTCCTGCGAAAACCGCTTGGTTTGAAAGCGGCGGCTCTTGCGGGCGCGGTTTTTATCATCGGCTACATCTACCTGGTGGGCGATATGCCGTCTTTGAATAGATCCGCAATCATGTACCTGCTTGGTACGGGTATGTTGCTCTTTTCCCTGCCCAATAATACGCTCTCTATCTTGGGCATGGCTTTTATAATGCAAATCATTATGCAACCGGCGTCAGGAACTTCTCTTTCGTTCATATTATCCTACCTCGCCCTTGCGGGCATTCTGGCGTTAAGCGAGCCGGTGTACGATCTTTTTCGAGGGAAACTGCCGGATTCCCTTGGGCGAAGCCTCGCCGCGTCCATCGCCGCCTTTCTTGCGACCGCCGGCGTCTCAGCCGCTTTTTTCGGCGTAATCAACCCCTTTGGCGTCATAGCCGGGCTTGCCGTTGTGCCGCTGACAACGGTGTTCATGCTCGGCTCCATGCTGGCGCTAGCCCTCGCTTTCATCGCGCCGGTCGCGTTGACGTGGTTTGACGTGGCGCTCTCGTTTTTTTATCAAGGGCTTGAATATGTGGTGTCATGGGCCGCGATTCCGTCCGGCGTCAAAGCCAGTCCTGTTCCGGTCATGCTTGCGTCGCTTGGGATCATTGCCCTTGTTTTCGGCGTACAGTATATGCGCATGAGGCTTTGTCTGCGCTTTTTGCGCGAGCGCACTGGGTGCGAGCGCAAAAAACGCTTTGGCGAAAGGAGATGTCATGCCGCCGCTTAACTACGATTCACCCCAAAGCCTCCGCGCCTTTCTTGAGAGCCGGGGACTCGGTATGCGGAAGAAATTCGGTCAGAATTTCCTGATAAATCAGGACGCCCGCAGGAAGCTGATTGACGCCCTTGAAATACACGAAGGGGCTGTCGTGTGGGAAGTGGGCGGGGGACTTGGCGCAATGACAAGCCTGCTTCTCGAACGAGGGGCAATCGTCAACGCCTTTGAGATCGACGCGGGGTTTATCGCCGTGTTGCAAGAGTTCTTCGGCGGCAATCCGCGCTTTCACCTAGTTGAAGGGGATGCGCTTAAAACGTGGCGGCTTCAACCAAAACCGTCAGTCGCTGATCCAGCGGCGGATTTTTTTTTCGGCAATCTTCCCTATACTATCGCCGCCGCCCTCCTTGCGGATCTTATTGAGAAAAACCGTTTTTTCAAACGCCTCGTGGCGACGGTGCAGAAAGAAGTCGCGGAGCGTATCATCGCAAAGCCAAAAAGCAAACGCTATTCCTCGTTTTCCGTGCTGTGCGCATCAGCCTATACGATGAAACCTCTAATGACTCTGAAAGGCGCGTCCTTTTACCCCGCGCCCCATGTGGATTCTCAGGCGGTGCGCTTTGACATCCGCACGGACATCGATCCCGCGACTGCGTATCCGCCGCTCTTTAGACCTCTCGTACGTTGCCTGTTCGCCTCCCGCCGGAAGATCGTCAAGAACAACCTCATCGCCTTTGCATCGTCCCGTTTCAGGGGGAACAGCCGCGTCGCCAGTGGTGTTGATAACGGCGCGAGCAACGCATCCGCAATCGCGATGGAAGCGCTTCGTCACTGCGGCATACCGGAAAACGAACGAGCGGAAAATCTTGAAATACAAGATTTTGTCAACTTGGCGGAAAAGATCGCGCATTTATTGGAATGCGCGGACGCAACGCGCACAGCGAGTTCAGAGGCGCAAGAAATCGGTCGTCCGAAAAGCCCGTTTTGAAACGGCAACCTTAGCCAATTTCAAAACTAACCCGAACGCAGTTCGCAGTTCGCTGAACGCAGTTCGCGTGTTGAAATCGGCTCCTAATAGACAAAATAGATTTTTTCTTTTATACTTGCCGTGTATGAAAGTATGGATAAAATTATTAATCGGCGCCGCTCTTGGGCTTTTACTGGGATTCCTTTTGCCCGCTGACAACAAAACTATTCTAACATCTACGGAATGGCTCGCTCATTTTGCCATTAACATCGGACGGTACGCGGTTGCGCCTATGTTGTTGTTTTCAATAAGCATCGCGGTGCATGAACTGCGTCAGGAAGGCGGATTTTGGGGCATACTGTTCCGCGCCCTTCTGCTTATAGCGATAAACGCGGCAATCGTAATAAGCGGCGGCATTTTGGCAATCACCTTTTTCCCTCCCGCCCGCATTCCCATTATCCACGACGAACAGATAGAGGCGATTTCACTTTCCTTTGTTGACAATATTACGGAGCTTTTCCCTTCAAACATGCTTCAAACCCTTGTAAGCGACGGCGTATATCTGCTTCCGGTTTGCGTATTCGCCTTTTTTCTGGGTCTAGGCTTGTCATATGACAAACACACGATGAAACCAGTCGTCTCGCTCATAGACGCGCTCTCTCGCGTTTTCTATCATATCGCCTCATTCTTCTCCGAAATCATGGGCGTGATCATTATCGCTTTGAGCGCGTATTGGGCGTTCCGCTACCGCGCCATCGTACAAACCGATTTTCAAAGCCTGATTATCCTTTTAACCGTTGTCAGCGGCGTTTTGAGCGTCATTGTCTTTCCCCTTCTGCTGTACCTTGTCAAAAACAAGCCACATCCTTGGAACGCGCTGTACAGTACCGTCTCATCCGCGTTAGCCTCCTTCTTTTCAGGAGACATTGTTTTTTCCCTGCCTGTCATTTTCAGGCATACAAAGGAAAGCCTCGGTGTCAGACGCCGTGTAAATGCAATTGCGCTTCCGCTTTTCGCTGTGTTTGGCAGGGCGGGCAGCGCCATGGTCGCCGCCATGTCCCTGATCCTGATCATCAAGTCGTACTCAAGCCTGGGAATATCAGTCAGCGACATTTTCTCCATTGGGATGCAGGCGTTTGTCATTTCGTTTCTGCTTGCGCGTCATCCGGGAGACGGAGCTTACACCGCGCTCGCGGTTCTATGCGCGACGTATGGACAGGGCTTTGAGGCTGGCTACCTCATCTTAAAGCCCATCGCCTTCTACCTTATTGCAATCGGCGCTTTTCTTGACGTGATGATTATGAATTTTAGCGTGTATGCCATTGCAAAATCAAACGATTTGCAGGAAGACAAGCCAATAAGTCAGTTTATATGATTGCGTTTTTTGAAAATTCGTGATAGAGTGAGCTATTATGGAAAATACAGAAATTACAGGCAAAAAGATATTCTTTCTTCACCCTCCAACGATTGTGCGGAACGAGGTGGTTTCCGCCCTCGTTTTGCAGGAATTTGAGGCTTATACGGCAAAGGATCCTGTTGCGTTGGGGCGTGTGTTAAGGCGTTTCCCGGACTCCATTGTATTTGTCAATCTTGATGAGAAAACAATGTCAGAAAAGGAATTGGAAATGTGGATATGCGGAATCATGGCGGATCCGATCACGGCCCAGACACAAATCGGGCTTCTTGCTTCCAACGCCAGCGACGAGGTGAAGCAAAAGTACCTCACGCAGATTAACGTTGCATGCGGACTTACCCCCATTACAACGGATCTGAAAAAACTAATCGCCCAGATATCTCAGGTATTGTTCAAGCATAACGCAATGGGAAGGCGTAAATACATCCGCATCACTTCGGACAATGAGACGCTGACCATCGCCAACATGCCGCTTAACGGACACTTCATAAGCGCTTCCATTCGGGATATTAGTTCCACAGGCTTTTCCTGCATCTTTCTTGAAGACCCCAATCTTGCCAAGGGTACGATTATTACAGACATACAACTCAAATTGCAGAGCACGCTCATGCGCGCCGAAGCCATTGTGCTAGGCTCCCGCGCTGACGAGCTTATGCAGGTGTACGTGTTTATTTTCATGCCCCAGGTCGACACCGATGTTCGTTACAAAATCCATAAATATATACAAATCGTCCTACAAAACAAGATGGATATGGAACTGAAGAAATGAACTGCCCGACGGAGCGGGCGCTTGCGGTTCTTGACAGGATCCGTGTTCCCGTCCACCATACGCAACAGTCCTGCGGCGTCTGATGGCTATGGACATCGACCACCAAGGACATTGCCGTTGCCACGCCCTATCTCCTTCGTCTTCAGGCGGGTGTGTAGTTTGCCTCTGTGTCATCCCGCGCCGTCAGGATTGTATCGCCATATCCAGTCATTCGCCAGATTGTCGGCAGACGACAAGTGGAAGGCTCGTTAGTTCGGAGCTTGCATGGCGAATGCGCAACGAATTAGCGGCGTTTCCCTAAAATGGCGGGGCGCCTGCGCATTCCAGAGAACGCCGTTGCGTCCTTGCGCTGTTATTCGCTTTCCCTCTTGCACATTTCCTCCCTTTCACCTATACTTTTTTTATGAAAATAATCACCAACAATGAGCGGGCTGACGTGCTGGTTCATGCGTTGCCCTATATCCAGCGATTTCAAGGCAAAACCATCGTGGTAAAATACGGAGGAAACGCCATGATCAATGCCGATCTCAAAGCTGCGGTTATTCAGGATGTGATACTGCTGGCGTGTGTGGGCGTCAGAACTGTACTGGTTCATGGCGGCGGACCGGAAATTGAGGCTATGCTCAAGCAGGTGGGCAAAGAAAGCCGTTTTGTAAACGGACTGCGTTACACTGATGAAGAAACTATGGATATCGTACAGATGACGTTGTGCGGCAAAGTGAATAAGAACATTGTGTCCCTTATCCAGATGCAGGGGGGCAGGGCGCTGGGTTTGTGCGGCATAGACGGAAGTCTTCTCAAGGCGAGGCGCGTTACGGAGATGGACTTGGGGCTGGTCGGCGAAATCGAAGCGGTTGACACCAAGAGCCTCGACGCTCTGCTCGACAGCGGCATCATTCCGGTCATTTCTTCGGTGGCGTTGGAAGAAAACACCGGCAACAGCCTCAACGTGAACGCGGACATTGCCGCCGCGCATATAGCCGTCGCGCTCAAGGCGGAAAAACTCGTGCTTATGACCGATGTGCAGGGCGTCATGCGCGATGTCGAGGATCCATCTTCGCTTGTCAAGGCGCTTCCGCGATCCGAACTGAACGCGCTCAAGAAAGATGGCGTCGTGAGCAAGGGTATGATCCCCAAGGTTGATTCTTGCAGCGCGGCCATTGGCGGCGGGGTAAAACGCGCCCACATCATTGACGGGCGGCTTCCCCACGCGCTCCTGATAGAATTGTTTACCGATGAAGGCATCGGAACTATGATAGAGTGAAGGGCAAAACATGTCAGATTGTTTTATGAACACCTACCGCCGGTTGCCGGCGACGTTCACCCACGGCGAAGGAGCGTTCCTTTTTGACGGAACCGGAAAGCGGTGGCTTGATTTTACCTCCGGCATTGCGGTCAACTGTTTGGGACACGCTTATCCCGCGCTGGTAAAGGCGATTTCGGACCAGAGCGCCCGGTTTAACCACGTAAGCAACTATTATCAAAGCGATGTAACGGAGCGATTCGCGCAGAAACTGGTTGAAGCCTGCTCCGGCGCAGGCATGAAAAAGGTTTTTCTGGGCAATTCCGGCGCAGAGGCTAATGAAGCCGCGTTTAAGATAGCGCGGAAATATTCGCTGAAAAAGTACGGTCAAGGGCGGCATGCCATCGTTACGTTAAAGGGGAGCTTCCACGGACGCACCATCACGACGCTTTCGGCGACTGGTCAGGACAAGTTTCACGAGGATTTTGGACCGTTTACCGAAGGGTTCAAATACGCGCCGCCAGGGGACATTTCCGCGCTGGATCGCGCTCTTGACAATACGGTTGCGGGTCTCCTCCTTGAAGCCGTGCAGGGCGAATTCGGCGTACGTCCGCTGGACGGGGCGTACATTGAAGCGGCGGCAACGTTCTGCGCTGAGCGGGACATTTTGCTCATGTTTGACGAGATACAGTGCGGACTTGGCAGAACCGGCTCCTTCCTTGCGTGCGAAGGCTTTGGCATCAAGCCGGACATCGTAACGCTTGCCAAGGGGCTTGCGGGCGGCGCGCCAGTGGGAGCGGCGCTTGCAGGCGAAAAAGCCGCTGACACGCTTGCCATAGGCGATCACGGCAGCACATTCGGCGGCAATCCCCTTGCCGCAGCCGCCGGTCTTGTCGTGCTTGAAACCGTGAACAACCCGGGTTTCATGGAAGAAATCACGCGCAAAGGTGAAAAGTTGCGGGATATTATCCGTTCGTGGAACAAGTCGAATGTCAAAGATGTCCGGGGCAAGGGGCTTATGATTGGGGTCGACATAGAGCGGGATGCGTGGGGCATTCTGGAGAAAGCGTTTGAAAAAGGCGTCCTGTTGCTTTCCGCAGGCGCAAAGACCCTGCGCTTCCTGCCGCCATACATCATAAGCGATGAAGAAATAGAGAGCGGATTGCGTATTCTGGAAGAAATCATATAGTCTACAAGCAATCTAAAGGAGGCGCTATATGGAAAATATGAAAGAAATGGAGAAAAGAGGAAAACCGGTTTTAGTCGTATTGGCCGCCGGCATGGGAAGCCGGTACGGGGGCTTGAAACAGATGGACGCGCTCGGCAGGAACGGCGAAGTGTTGCTTGATTATTCGGTGTTTGACGCCTTGCGTTCAGGCTTTGGGAAGATCGTGTTTATCATCAGGCGCGATATTGAGAAGGATTTTGAGGCGCGTGTGCTCGCGCGTTTCGGCGGCGCGGCAACGTACGATATTGCGTATCAGGAGATGGATTCGCTGATCCCCGCCGAAGTGTACGCGGAGGCGAAAAACGCGGGCAGAACCAAGCCGTGGGGAACGGCTCACGCGCTTCTGTGCGCCAGGGAAAAGCTGGACGCGCCGTTCGCCGTCATAAACGCCGATGATTTTTACGGCAGGGAAGCCTTTGACGCCATCGGCGCATTTCTTTCAAAACCCAATCTGAAAAATGGAGGCATCGTCCCGTACAGCCTGAAAAAAACGTTGAGCCCCAAAGGCGCCGTCACCCGCGGGATATGCGCCATCAAGAACGGCGCGCTCGCTTCGGTCGACGAGTTGAAATCTATTGCGAGGGAGCAAGCCGGCATTTTCAACACGGATACTGACGGCTCAAAGCGGTTCTTGCCGGAAGATACGCCCGTATCCATGAATTTCTGGGGTTTTCCGCCGACTATTTTCACGGATTTGTCCCGTTATTTTGGCGATTTCCTCGCGGTTTCGGGCAAAGAGAGCAAAAGCGAGTGCTATCTCCCCACTTTTGCCGATTGGCTTGTCAAGAACGATCTTTTGGACATTGAGGTTCTGAACGCAGACTCCGAATGGTTCGGCGTAACCTATCAGGAAGACAAAGCTTCCGCAATGGACCGCATCGCCGAACTCGTGGCGCAGGGCGTGTACCCTGATGTTCTTTGGAAGTAGACGGGACGAGGAGGCGGGTTGTGGATGAGAGCAGTTTTATTCTTGGTGTGGATCTAGACGGCGTTGTGGGCGATTTTTACGGCGCAATGCGCCGCATTGCCGCAGAATGGCTCAACAAACCCATTGCGATGCTGCCTGTGGAGGTGAGTTTTGCGCTGAAGGAATGGGGTGTCGCCGAATACGGCGGCTATGAAAAGTTGCACCGTTTTGCCGTAACCCAGCGCAACCTGTTTCGGGACATGCAGCCCTTACAAGACGCGCCTGCGGCGTTGCGGAAGCTGTCTATGCGCGGGATTCGCATCCGTATCATCACACACAGGCTCTACCTTAAATATGTACATAAAACATCCATCACCCAGACCGTTGACTGGCTTGATTCGTGGGACATTCCTTATTGGGACATTTGCTTTATGAAGGATAAAGGCGCGGTCGGAGCGCATGTGTACATTGACGATTCGCCTGAAAATGTTGTCAAACTCCGTGAACACGGGTGCAGAACCATCGTGTTTACCAATTCTACAAATCGCCGTCTTCCCGGACCGCGCGCGGACTCATGGCAGGACGCCGAACGTCTTGTGTTGGAAGCGCAGGAAGAGTGGACCACCGGTACGCTGGATTTATTCGGCGCATCCGGTTATACTCCTTTGTAAGAGAGGAAAAAATGGAACCGATTGTTTTCGATAAGGCTTCAGGCATTTCTTTGGAAGAACAGCAGGAAATTCTTGCCGACCTTGATACGCTTGAGCGCCCATTGGAGCGTCTTGAAGGCGAAGAAGCCATAGCCTCGCATGAAAAACAGGCGAAAAAGAAAGGCGTCCTGCTTCCCGCGTTGACAAATGGCATAGCGGCGGCGCTTTTGGCACTCGGACTTGCGACGCTCTTTTTAACGCATGAGCGGGATGAAATCCGGTTTATGCAGGGCGACGTAACGCCCGGCATTACGGAACGAACGCTGATCGCGGAGATACGCAGAGACTTTGCGAATCAGTTGAGCGCGAAAGACGCTGAGATTGCGGAAATTCATGCGAAAGTGACCAGTATTGACACGGAAATGCGGAATGTCCAGATCCAGTTTGAAAACAAGCTCATCCTTGAAAGCGAAAAGGACAGGCTGTTGGCGGATTTGCAGAGACAGAAAGATGACTACCAAAACCGGCTTGCCGCCCTGCAACAGGAGCGGGGACAGCTGTTGGAAGACGCCCGCATTCGGGAGGTTGCTCTGCGCAACCAACTCTCGGCGAACAAGGAGCTTTCCGTGCAGGCGCAAAGCGTTCAAGCCGAGCTTGCTTCCGCGCAAGAGGCGTTGCGGAGTTTCACCGATGAGCAGGAAAAAAACGCGCTGGTTGACCTCCAGATAGACGGTTATTTTGCGGCGGTCAACGAACAAATCGGCGCGGCTCTTTTCGACCAAGCCGCTTCGACTCTTTCCGCTTTGCGGGATTTTCTCGACACTCCGTCCTTCCAAAACATCAAGGCGTTTCGGGAGCGGAAGCCAGCGCGTCTTGCGCTCATCAACACGCTTTCGGAACTTACCGGCAACAGCATACGGTTGAACGCGCAAGCGCCAGAGTCTGCCGCGCCGCCTGTGGAGGCGTCTTTTGACGAGACTCCTCAGGACAACGGGCTGAGCGAACAAATTGAAAAGCTTGAAACGTATGAAGAAACTATAGCGGAACTCACGGCGCGGAACAGCGAACTTGAAAGAATCGCGGCCCAGCGGGAAAGAAGCGGTAGAGACAGCGTCAATGCCAATTCGGTTGCTCTCAATGAATTGAGGAGCCAGAATCAGGTTTTGCAAGAGACGGTCGCCTCGCGGGAAAATACGCTTGCCGGTTTGAGGAATCAAAGCGCCACCTTGCAGGAGAGCATTGCGGCGCGGGAAAGCGCGCTTGCCGATTTGAGGTCGCAGATTTCCTCGTTGCAACAATCTGTTACGGAAAAAGACGCCTCTATAAGCTCGCTTCAAGCGCAGAACAACGAATTGCAGCAGAGGACGGAACAACTCCAGGCTCAAAACGACGCGATCCGTCAACTGCTGAGCAACTGACGCGGATCCAAATTATAACGACTATGGAGCATGACATGCCGCCCCACTTTTCTCCAAGCGTACCGTCCTTTATTTTTACAAAAAAAGCGAAAAATGTTGATAAACGCTTAAAAAAGCGATATATCTTCTTATTAAAGATATGAAAAGAGATGCTGATTACATGAAAGAGATGTTGTAAAAGACATGAATAGCCGTATCGCTGGATATGATGTTTCTACACCCTCCCCCTATACTCTCTTTTTATGGTCGTATTGTATATATGGGCGCTATGAATACCCGATGACGGGTCATTCTCTGTGCATCTGGAGTAGAGCATCTGTGTGTATTGACGGTTTCTAATGGCGTGACTGTTATATTCGGGAGGACATGGCATGAATGTGTGCGCATGGTTCATTGTGAAGATGTTTGCTTTTTGTTGGCAGATAGGGGTGTAAACAGCCATGCTGTGACAGTTGCTATGACAAGCGCCCCATTTATAAAATTTGAGCGTCCGGTTGGGAAGCTCAATAGTATGCAGTAGTATTTAAAGCTTTCCAAGATTTCAAATCTTGAAAAGGCGTCCCTATCTATATTAAGGAGTAATTGTATGAAGAAAGCCTTGATGTCGCTTGGCGTGACGGCGGTTTTGTTTTTGGCTTGCAATGTCCAGTGGAGCGATCTCACGATGCCGGAGCAGGTGAAGGTTGAAACAACGCCTGGTTTGTATCTCCCGCTTACGAGCAATCTTTTTAGCGGTGAGTTTGAGCGATATTCGCCTGAAAAACTGATTGACGAGAAGCTAAGTCCGGGCAAAGTGAAGGAAATGATCGGCGGCAATATGTCCGGCATTACCGTGAGTACGTATAAAGACCCTGGTGATCCCAACGCCCCGTTGACGTATTTGTTGCGCTATCCTTTGGCGGAAATGCCATTTGATCTTTCTCAATATATAATGAATTTGGAGCTTGAGGCGCCATCGATCTCCCTGGACGTAGGAAGCGGAATGCCTCTAGCCCCGGGAGCGCAGTTGCCAAAGCCAATCGCCTTCCCCCCTGTCGAAGCCGATATTCGTGATATGGCGAATTTGATTTCATCGTTAACATATACCAGGTTCGGCATTAGGATTGCGGGGAATTTTGAGGACGCGCTGACGGTCAGTATAACGGATGGCAACACCGCCGCGAATGGCGGGTTTGAGATGACCTCGACAGGGACGTATAACGCAAAGGACAATTACACGGACTTTGTGTCAAGCTCCGGCACATGGAAGCCATCCAAGGATCACGCCGCCCTTACTATTGCTATGACATTGACGAAATATCCGTCCACTGTTAGCGACGGGAAGCTCACTATCGCCCCCGAATTTGTTCTCGACTGGGACACAGCAATCGTCAATCCGGGAGATAGTGGAATACTTGAAGGAGAACTGCCGCTTGACTTCCATTCTTTAGGTGAAACGCTGAACGGCATACGGTTTCCGGACGACAGCATTAAAGCGTACTTGTATACAAGCGGATTGCCGGACTCAGATGCTAAAATAACGCTCACGTCTATCGGCGCGTCTTCTTCTAATATTTTGGTGAATGAAAAAAATTTGGCTGAGGCGTTTGCGCCGGATCTTCCCACAGATGACGCGCCGTATATGGAATTAATTCCGCCAAGCAGTCTGGCGGACACGCCGGATAATCCTGGCGGCGCGATTGATCTAACCAGTACGCTTAACGCCTCCCTTTCCGGGGAAGTGACGCTCAATTATACACTGGAAATGGGAAGCCTTACCTTGGAGAAAAGCGCACTGAAGGAGGCTAAGACGATTTCCGCAGTACTGCTTATTAAGTTGCCGTTGGCTTTGCAATATTCCGGCGCAACGTTCAATTCAAAAGGGAATTACTACACAAACTATTCTGAATCGCCTGTTAATAAGAACGAATATCTTAAATTTGAAATGGACGAGCTTGATCTTTCCGATATATTTGGCGATGACGACCTGTTGGAGCCTATCAAGGAGGGGATTAATAGCAACGGTGTATCCGGTCAGCTTGCTCTAAATAAACTGTCGCTTGTCCTCGCCAACTGCGACGCCTCCCTTTTGCCGGGCGTGTGCATCGCTATAAAGCAAAATAAAGAGGTGGATACCGGCGTTCTGATAGATTTTTCCAACTCTGACCCAAAGGGCGATATTCCCATTGAACTCACTATAAAGGCGGATGAGCCGTTTGCGCCGTCAATAGATATTCTTCTGAAAAAAAAGTCTCCAAATGACAATTTTGTCGAGCTTTCTTTAAAAGAAGGCGGACGCTTTAGGTTTGGTCTTATAGTGGAAATTGAGGCCGCGCTTGACGTAACGGTTACTTTGTAAGGAGTGGAACGATGAAAAAATACATGCTGTTAATTACGATGGCGGCGCTGGGAACCGCCGCCCTATTTGCCCAAACGCCGGAAGATCAGGCGTGGGCTGAACAGATACGGCTGGAGGCGGCGGCGGCGAATGAAGAGTACAACAATACGGCAATAGATGAAGATGTCGCGCCGGAAGCGCCGCCCTTCGAGGAGCCTCCGCCTCCTCAAAAGAAGAAAGGCGTTCCCTATCCGTACCGCCGCTACTTTGAATTCGGCGTGAACAACGCTGGCGCTGGTTTTGCAAATAATTTCCTTAGTGTCGGCGATATATTCCGCAAGCAGATCGTGGTCAATCGGGAACTGTTTGGAAAGATAAAAGCGGACGGTTTTATAGTGGACGCTGATGTTGACGCCAGCGCTTTTGTCAATGTTAACGCGCAGAACTGGGGGTTTGATATAACGGCGTCCGTAGCGGGCGATGTGAGTTTTGAGGCGCCTCAATCTTTTTTCACCCTGTTGTCAGAAGGCAATAAAGACCTTCACTCATCACATGGAACTTTTAGCGTTTATGGCGCGGTTTATACGGAAGCTGCGGTCGACATACACGCGCGGTTTCTAAAAAGCAAACAGCTTAAAATCAGCGTCATACCCTCTATGTTTGTTCCCCTGATGTACATTCCCAAGAATGGCTTCTCCTATGATCTGATCATGGAACAGGATCGAGTGTCGTTCTCCGTAGACGGTTCTCTTGATGTGTACGCCCCGTTTTCCCTGGATGCGCTTATGAATGATCAGGATAGCATTGAGTATATGTCCATACTTGACGCAAAAGGGTTCGATCTGTCTTTGAACGCTGAATACGATGTATTCAAGGATAGGTTTGATTGGCTCACTGTGGGATTTAACGTAAAAAGCATCCCGCTCGCCGCCGCGACTTTGCAACACCGCACCCGCCTGTCGCTGGCTGAGAAGCCTTGGAACATTCTTGACGCCAATGATCTGATGGGCGGCTTGACCAGCGGCGCTGACGACCTGTTCCATCTGCCAGACGGCGATGATATTAATTTCGATTCCGTTGAAGGAGAAACAACGGTGAGACGTCCCGTGCGTTTTGATCTGTACTCGAATATACGGCCTTTTGGAAAGAAGCTCGTGGTGGTCAGACCGTCTATCGGTTTGACGGCGGCAAATACGCTTGATGGCAAGCCGCATTTTAACTATTCCTTGACTGCTGAACTCAATACGCCGGTTTTCCTGTTACACCTGTTCACTGCGTATGACGAACTTGTCTATAAGCATGGATTGATGATCGGGCTTAATTTTCGTATTGTCGAGTTGGATGTCGGCGTTGACGTACGCTCCCGTGATTTTGCCAAAAGCTTTGACCTCAACGGCGCCAGAGTCTGGGTAGGCGCGCGCGTCGGCTTCTAGCGGACGGTGTATTGTGGCGCCTGCGGGCGCCGCTTTTGGTGTTTTCAGTTCGTTTTCAGTTCGTTTTCAGTTCTTGTCATACTCCTAGAATCGTGTTATATTGTAGATATGTTTGTATTAAAAATACTGTTAGGGCTTGCCGGATTAGGCGTTGTCGTTATTGTTCATGAGTTGGGGCATTTCATAGCGGCGCGACTCGTGGGCATCGACGTGGAAGCCTTTTCCATAGGCTGGGGCAAACCTATCCTCAAAAAGCGGATCGGCGCTGTTGAATACCGGCTTGGCATGTTTCCATTGGGCGGTTACTGCAAGATGCGCGGGGAAAATGAGTTTGAGGAAGCCTATAAAAACAACCAGAACGCAATTTCTCCGGTAAGAGGAACTTTTTTCGGCGCGAAGCCGTGGCAGCGCATCATGGTGGCTTTTGCCGGGCCATTCTTCAACCTTGTCTTTGCCGCGCTTGTTTTTTCGATTATTTGGGGCGTTGGATTCACGACGTTGACCATGGAAAACCGCATCGTGCTGGCATCGGACGTTGTTGACGAAGAGACGGCGTTTCCGGCTAACGCAGCCGGACTTGAAAGCGGCGACCGCATCATTGCCATTGACGGGGCGCCTGTTGAAACTTTTGGCGATATACGGGAAAAGATCGCAATCAATCCGGAAAAAAATCTTTCCCTCAAAGTAGAGCGCGACGGCTCCATTCAGGATATATCCATAACGCCGAATCTCGACAAGAATACCGGCACCGGAACCATTGGCGTCTACTACTGGGTCGATCCGGTTGTAAGTGATGTGGCGCAGGCGAGTCCCGCCGAAGCCGCTGGTCTTAAACAGGGCGACCGCATCCTCAAAGTCAATGGAAAAGATATTGAGTATTCCGTGGCGTTGATAGCGATCCTACAGGAACGCCCGCAGACGCTTGCCATTGACTTTGAACGGGACGGAGAAACAGCGCAGACCGGATTGCAGCCTGTCTACACCAGTGAGGGCGCGGATCTTGGTTTTAGCTTTCAAATGCTTGAGTACCGGATGCCACGACTCTCCCCGGTCGCCGCAGTCAACAAGGGATTGAGCGAGGCGTGGAAAACTCTCACCGTATCGGTCAAAAGTTTCGCCCTGCTTTTCAAGGGCATTGACCTTACGCAGGCGGTTTCCGGTCCGGTTCGCATCACCTATATGCTGGGCGACGTGGCGGCCGCCGGATTTAGCAACAGTTTTGCGGACGGCATCCGCAACATGGCGGATTTTTTGTGCCTCATTTCCATCGCCCTATGCGTAATGAACCTCCTGCCTTTACCCGTGCTGGATGGCGGTCTCATCGCGCTTTTTGTTATTGAAATTTTTAAACGAAGTCCTTTGAACCCCAAATTTATCTCAATTTTTCAAACTGTCGGCGTTGTATTGATCTTCGCCTTGATGCTGTTCGCCGTATTTGGCGATGTTTTGTACCTTGTTCGTTTATAACGAGGCTTTCCCAAAAACTGAAGTTTTGAGAAAGCCTCTAAAGTAATGAGCGGGAGAGACGCTTACGTTTTATAAGTGTTGCGTCATATATGAGTGTTGTTCTATAAGGAAATTATGTATTGAGGTGGTAATGAGACTTTTAGCGCTATCTATTTTGCTGTTTTCCGCGTGTGCGTCAACGTCTATAAACGCGGATGATTCTTTTCAGATTTCCGGCGGTCACCGGGGGGCGATACGAGCCGTTGTCTACGACGGCAATCACATCATCACCGCAGGAGAGGACGGTTTTTTGGGATTCTGGAATTTGCAACGCAGAGCCGCAGAGGAGCGTTTTCAGATAAGCGAACTTCCGTTAAAGGCGATGTGTTTGCGTCCTGAAAAGCCGCATCTTGCCGTGATAGAAAGCGACGGCAAGCGGCGCCGCGTTTCAACATGGAATTATGAGACAAAAGAGCGTCTGTTTTCTATGGATTTTACGGTGGAGCCTGCGTTCATCGCCTATTCGGGAGCAGGAGGCTTCCTCGTTGTGGCTAAATCAGATCGCACCGGAATCGTATGTCTTGACGGCGATGTCGGCGAACTCCTCTATACGGTTCCCAATATAGCCGGCGGCGCAACCCTTGCGGCGACCGGCAAATCGGAAGCGTCCATGATTTCCTACACGCCCTCTGGAATGATTTCGTACTGGAATTTAGCGCTGGAAAAGGAAATACAGCAATGTAAAACGATATCCGGTTTGCAGACGCCCATTCTGTTTGGAAACAACCGGTTCATTGCCGGCATTGGAACCGGCTCGCTTGGAGAGAAGGGCTTGTTTGTGCTCGACGCCCTTACCGGCAAAACCCTTGATTATGATCCCCGCGTCACGAATGGTTCTGTATATGCCGTAAAAAACGAGTCGCCGGACTTTATCTGCATTTCGGAAGATGGCGCGGCTGTTCAGACGTTGTATTTCTTTACGATTAACAGCCTGAAAAAGCTTGAAGCCAAACGCGATCCCAAGATTATTGACTCGCAATCCCGCGTTGAAAGTCTGATCCCGCTTCAAAATGGCGTGGCGTTCGGCGCCGCTGACGGGAATGTGCGGATTTTCAACGAAAATGGCGCTTCGCTGGAGCTTGCCATTAAGAATCCGCTGATGGCGCGAGAAATTGCCGTTGTAAAACGCTTTGCCGACTATGCTCACGATGCCATCGTGTTTCTGGTGAACGAATCCGTAGCCGTCATGCCGCTGGACTGGACGCTTCTTCCAGAAATAGGCGTCTCGTTTGGCGCGAGCGATTTTACCCGCATATCAGCCGCAGAAGACGGGTTTATTTTATGGAGCGCGGATGGGAAAAAACCGCATTACCTGACTGCTGGCGAAAGCTATACAGAGTTGTCCTATCAGAGTAAATTTCCTCTGCACGCCGTTACGGCTTTTAATGGAAAAGCGCTCTTTTTGGATTCTGTGGGGGAGATAACGGTGATTTCGCTTGAAACAAATAAGCGCATATTCTCATTCTCCTCCGCCGGTTCTCTAGACGCGACCTTCCTTGACGACAGGAGCCTCATCGTGGGGCGGGGAGACGGCATAGCGCCCTTCTTAAAGGTGAGCCTTGCCACCGGCGAGACCGTTCCGCTTGCCTATCCCGCAATGGTCGGGGCGCGGGTCTACCGCTCCGCAAGCGGCGCCGTGTATGGCGGGGTTGTCTCAAATGAGGATGGGGAGCGGAAAACGATCTTAATCAGGCTTGATATGTCGAACACCGCGCAATCCCCTGTTTTAATGGAAGCGCATGGTGAAAACCTTGCCTTTGCCTTCGCGGAAACTGGCGGAACAGCCGCGTCCAATCTCCTGGGCGGACGGACGGTGATGGTTGGCGACAATGAGACGTACACTGCCCTTGAGCAAAAAGACGGTTTTCCCGTCCATTTGGTCGACGGCGGGGATTTTTTCGTCTCTGTTGATACGGACGGCGTTATTTCGTGGCACGATCCGCAAACAGGCTTGCTGTTAGCTCAATTCCGTCTCTATGAGGACGAATGGACGCTTGAGCAAAAAACAGAAAATGCGTCGCCGATAATGCGGGTCAAGTATGATCGATTCAACTATGATGAACGGCTCAAACATGAGCGGGGTTCTTCTTGACCTTCTCAATTGCCTGGGTGACGGCAATGCGTATGCTCTCCGCATATTCTTCATCAATGTTGAGCGCTTCTAAAGCGTAGAGCGTACCGAGCAGGGAATGACGGTAAAAAGGTTTCACCGCATTCAATGCTATTGCGGCCATGTCGATGACGCACTCACTGCACGTACATATTTCGTCTTTCGGCAAGAGTTCTATTTGTTTGCTGATTTCATCAAAAATCAGCCGTTCAGCTTCGTTTTTTAGATTTTCAAGGTCGTAATTGTCAATAAACGCCATTTTTTTCTCCTTATCATCCGGCATCTCCCTGGTATTTTGTAGGAGAAAACTATGCCCTTTCTTTTGCAAGCTCAGTAAATTTTGTGTAATCCGATAAAAATGTCAGTTGAACGGTGCCAACGGGACCGTTTCTCTGCTTCGCTAAAATGAGACTTGTTGTCCCTTCTTTCTTTTCTCCTGCGCTATTCGCGCCGCTGTTAGCGGCGTTATTAACGCCGTCTTGCCCTTTTTTCTCATATTCCCGTTCCCTGTGCAAAAACATCACCACATCGGCGTCCTGTTCAATGGAACCAGAATCTCTCAAACTTGACAGATTCGGTTTCTCGCCTTCCGCAGCGCGGGTAAGCTGAGAGAGCGCCACAATCGGGATGTTAAGCTCGCGGGCAAGGCTTTTGAGCGAACGGGACACTTCGGCTATTTGTTCAAAACGAGGTATGCGGGAATTTTCCACGTTGATGAGACCCAAGTAATCGACAAAAATGATCGCCACTTTCTGTTGAGCCCGAAGCCGCCGTGCATGGGCGCGCAAATCCAGAAGTTTCATATTCGGCATATCCACAAGGTACAGGGGCGCGTCGTAGAGCCGTCCGGCAGCTTCTTGAATTTTCATAAAATCGCTGTTCGGAAAGTAACCGGTTCTCAGTTTATTGCTGTTTATTTTGGCTTCGCTTGAGATAAGGCGGAGCATAAGGGACATATCAGACATCTCTAAAGAGAAAAACGCCGTTGGTATGTGTTTTTGTATAGAAATGTGTGACGCCATACTCAAGGCGAGCGCCGTTTTTCCCATGGAAGGGCGCGCTCCGATAATGATGAACTCGGAGGGTTGAAATCCGGATGTCAGCTTGTCAAGTTCGTCAAATCCCGAAGGGACGCCGGTGAATTCTTTCTTTGCGGCCTGTATGCGTTCAAGAGCGGCTATCACATTGGGAATCAGCTCTCGTACGCTTTTCGCCTTAAACGCCTGCCGGTTGTCGCTTAAATCAAAAAGTTTTTGTTGGATTTCCTCCAATATAGCCCGCGGATCAAGCGATTCGTCAAAAGATTGGGCTATATTCTCGTTGGACACCCGTTGCATGGCGCGGCGCAGAGAGTAATTCTGCACCGTTTGCGCATAGTACTCGGCGTTTGCGCTTGTAGGCACCACATTGGTCAGGGACGCGACATACGCGGCTCCGCCCGCTTCTTCAAGTTTGCCGTTTTGTTTCAGCTCGCCGGTAATGGTTAAAATGTCCGCCTTGACGCCCTTGTTAAACAGTCCTAGAATAGCCTCGTAAACGGCTTTATTGGCGTTTGAGTAAAAATCATCGGGACGGAGGTACTGAATCGCTATGGCTATAGCTTCCGCGTCAAGAAGCGACGCTCCAAGCGTAGCCTGCTCAGCAGTATCGTCATGCGGTGGAATCTTATCTTTTAATGCCGCCATACGCTGGTCTCACCTAACGCCATTTTGCTCCGCGTCGTCAAGCTGACAAGCTGCTGAATCGTCAAGCCTGCGCATTCTGCTCCTCAGGCGCGGCTTCAGAGGTTGAGTCTTGTTCCGGCTGGATTTCAGATGCGACTTCTCCACTGCGCCGTTCGTCGCGTCTACGCCGCCTTTTGTCGGTTGCGGGGGCATGGGATTTCGTTTCCACCGCCTGCGCTTCTACTGTCAGCGGTATCTCAGCTACCGCTCCCTCGTAGAGCCTGAGGGTGATCTTGTATTTCCCGACGCTTTTAAAACTGTTGCCGGGGAGTTCTATGCGTTTCCGTTCAAACTGGAAACCTTGTTTGGCAAGCTCTTCAGAAATGGTTTGGCTCGTTACCGCGCCGTACAATTTTCCATTCGCGCCAGCAGGCATGATCAAAACAAGATTCAACGCTTCCAATTTTTCTTTAAGGCTTGCAGCCTCTTTACGCTTTTCGGCTTTTCTTGCCGCAATTTCATCTTTTCGGGCTTCGAAAATTTTGACCGTCTTGTCATTATAGGGGACCGCTATGCCCCGCGGGAAAAGATAGTTTCTGAAATAACCGCGGGCGACATCTCGTACATCACCTTCCTCGCCGAGTGGGACAAGGTCTTTGTTCAAAATAACCTTCATAACAAGCTCCTTTTGGAAACACTATGCGCAACTATGCGCAACATACGCCACTCACACAACTCGACGGCCCATTGGAGGCTGCTGGAGATTTTGCGATCTCTGCGTAGAGTGTCCAATATAAAAATAGTCCCCTCGAATACTCAAGGGGTGGAGAATCTCTCAATGTTGAGGATCTCGTATGACAAAAAACCGGAATACGTCCGGCTTGCATCATCGGAGTAGATGATGGTCCGTTATTCACAGTGGGGTCAACACCCGGTCGCGCCATAAACGGCGCCCAATAAGCGCCGACGACTACAAACGCCCCGTCCTTCAGGACGGGAACAGCTCATCTCTGTTTCTGAGCGGCGCCCAATTTTCGATAATGCCCAAGACAAGCATCCCTCCACACGCAAACAGATTAATGGCCGGGAGTATAATAACAATCACAGCCAACAAAACCTGAAACAGCCGCGCAATGGGGGAACGCGCTGTTTTTGACAAATAATAAGAAACGATGCCCAACCCTTGAGCCGTATATAAAAAAAGGCAGATGGTCGTTACATTCCACGCGATTGTCTCCATTGCCGGTATGCCGGTTTTTCTGAAAACCACCGCTCCCAGAAGGGCGAAGATCAAGAGCCAAACAAGCCAGCCTTCCGCGTAGTAATCCGCCAAGCGAGACGCCTTCACAGGCTTGCCAAGCCGGGCGAACAGGACGCTCAACTGCCTGTTCACCGCAAAAAACAACATCATTACGGCTAGTCCGGCGCCATTTAAGATGAAAGAAATCGTTGCGCTTACAACATCCCTACCATCGATGGCGGCAAGATCGACTCCCATTATTCCAGATTCCGCCGTAAAATCAAGCGCGTTTTTCACGGAATTTTCTATTTGCCGTAAAAACACCGGGTAGTCTCTGAAAACATCAAGCAAAAACAATATAAAAACAGCCACTCCGCTAACCACAATCCGGTTTGCGGCGGAAAACCTCCGGGTTTGGGGCGGTGGGGACGTAATCCACGTCCAAAGCGCTAAAACAAGACCGACGCTTCCACATTTCCACGCAAACGCGCCCCAGTCTATGGCTTGGTTCTCATGGAACAGCATAAACGGCGCAAGAAAAACAAGCGCGTTTCCTGCAACCGCTTCCGCACACGCGAGCCACGCTCTCTTTGTACTGTTGCCGTACGCAAAAACACCCAACGGCACAAGAAAAAGAAGGCTAAAGAACCCACCCAACTGAAAAAACGCAACGGAAATAATCGCGCTCACCAGAGGAAGAGCCGCCGCGCTCGCGTTCTGTCCGGATCCGTCTTTCGGCACGTTATTCCGCGACAAAAGGAAGCAATGCAATCATCCGGGCGCGTTTAATCGCCAAAGCGAGCGCACGCTGATGTTTGGCGCACGTGCCGGTAATACGACGCGGCAGAATTTTTCCCCGCTCGGTGATGAAACGGCGCAAAACATCGGCGTCTTTGTAGTCTATTTTGAGCTTTTGGTTGCAGAATCTACATATCTTTTTTTTGAAAAAGACTTTTCCACCCTTGCCCCCACGCCGGTCCTCGCCGTCGCGTCCGTCATCGCCCCTGTCCCGTACATCACGCGGAGTTCTTTCACTCGCCGCGTCTCTATCGTTATATTTTTCATCAGCCATATAATGCTCCTGCTTTAGTTTGAAAAGCGATTTTCTCTCATAAATCTATTGAAATTTCGAGGAAACCGCTGTAATGGCGTTTTAGCGACGCCATTAGAATGGAATATCATCAGAAAAACCATCTCCGCTTGGAGAGAAGGAATGTTCTTCCGGGGATGAATGCGTGGAACGCGCGAGGTCATGGTAAGCGCCGTCATTTTTACGTTCGCCATAAGGCGCCGACATGACGCCGGACGACGCGCCGCCTCCTCCTGATTGACCCGACATCCCTCCCAGAAGCTGCAAATTATTCGCTATAATCTCAATCTTCGAGCGGTTCTGTCCATCCTGCTCCCAGCGGTCCTGACGAAGTTCTCCGTCAACCCCAATGAGTTTGCCTTTGACCAAATACTGGTTGAGGGCTTCGCCTTGCCTGCCCCACACCACTACATCAAAAAAGTTCGCTTCCTCAACCCACTGTTCGCCAGACTTCTTGCGCCGGTTTACCGCAATGGAAAATTTACATACGGCTTGACCATTGGCAGTGTACTTGAGTTCGGCGTCACGAGTCAATCTTCCCACCAAGACCACATGGTTTATATCAGACATTCGGCGCTCCTATTTTATTCTTATAAAGAAGTATTTCAAAAGATTCTCATTGAGCTTGAAAACACGATCCAGCGCAGCCTGTTTTTCAGGGGCAAGTTTAATCGTGAAAAGCGCGTATTTGCCGCGGCGTCTTTTTTTTACTTCATATGCGAGGTCTTTATCACCCAGCTCATCTGTTTTCTCAATCTCCGCGCCGTTTGCGATGAGATCATTCTGCAATTGTTCACGGCCCGCTTTGTGTTGATCTTCCTCTAATGGAAAGATAACCGTCAGTTCATACTGATTCATAAGCAACCCTCCTTATGGATAAAATAGCCCATCTCAAGATGGGCAAAGAGGTCTTTGCAACCTTGTCCGTTCCAAAAGCAACCTCGAATCGAAGATTCGCATTTTGGGATAGTTTTATTAGTATACCCAAAAGCGAAAAATTGTCAAGGGGCGTGGCGGCTTATGAATGCGCCTACAGCCGAAAACGCCGCCTTTCCCAAACAGGTTGCAAAACCTCTCTGTTTATGCTATCCTTCTGCAAAACAGGAGCAGCCCCATGGTTAATCGAAACCCCTCTATAGCAAACATTAAGGCGGGATACCTTTTTCCGGAGATCGCGCGCCGCCGCCGCGAATTTGAAGCGACCCACCCGAATGGAGCGCGGATCATCAGCTTGGGAGTGGGCAACACCACGGAGCCGATCCTTCCTCATATTAACGGCGGGCTTGTCAACGGAGCGAACGCTCTCGGCAAGGTGGAGACCTATTCAGGCTATCAGGACGAAGGCTTGCTTTCCTTGCGTATGCGAATCTCTGAAGTTTTTTACAAGAACGCTTTCGCGCCAGACGAGGTGTTCATTTCTGACGGCGCGAAATGTGATATTGGGAGGCTCCAGCTTCTGTTCGGCGCGGGCGTCAAGATTGCAGTGCAGGATCCGTCCTATCCGGTGTACGTTGACGGCTCGGTACTGGCGGGCGCGGCCGGAGCGTGGCAGGGCGGCGGCTATGAAGGCGTCACCTATCTGCCGTGTACTGCGGAAAACGGCTATTTCCCGGACGTGTCGCGTATACCAGGAAACGCGCTCATTTACTTTTGCTCGCCGAATAATCCTACGGGCGCGGTCGCCTCAAAGCGACGGCTTTCAACGTTGGTCGCCGTTGCGCGGGAAAAAGGCTGCGTCATCATCTTTGACGCGGCGTACGCCGAGTTTATCCGTGATCCGAATCTGCCCAAGACCATTTTTGAAATAGAAGGAGCGAAAACCTGCGCCATTGAGGTGAATTCCTTCTCAAAGCCCGCTGGCTTCACCGGCGTCCGCCTCGGCTGGACTGTCGTGCCAAAAGCCCTGAAGTATGCGGGCGGGGAAAGCGTCAACGCGGATTGGGCGCGGATAACCGGCACCATCTTCAATGGCGCGTCGAACATAGCGCAGGCGGGCGCACTCGCGGCGCTTGAAGAGGACGGGCTTAAAGAAATCAGGGAACTTACGGACTTTTACCTTGAAAATGCCCGTCTTATTCGGGAAACTTTGCAAAAACTCGGGGTTTCGATCACAGGGGGAGACAATTCGCCCTACATTTGGGCGCATTTCCCGAGTCGGGACAGTTGGGATGTGTTTGCGGAGATTCTGGAAACGCGCCGCATCATCACCACGCCCGGATCGGGATTCGGACCAGCAGGGCAATCTTTCATCCGGTTCTCGGCGTTTGGACATCGCGCTGATGTGGAAGAAGCCTGTGCGCGGCTTTCAGCGCCCTGCAAGGCGTAGCAAAGGAACTTCATGGTGGAATTTGATGTCGCAAAGCCGTGGGCGCTGATTATTGAAGACGAATTCATACGGAGTCCGGCGAACGAATTGGTCCGTTGCATTGAACTTTTGCGTACAGAAGCCGGCGTCACACAGAAACCGCCGCTTGTGTTGGAAGCGTACACGGAAAGCGCGCTTCCTTCGGCGCACGCGCCGCTTGTCGTCCTGCGCTATGGGGCGGAAAAAGGCAAGGGTTTTTCGTGGAGGCTGAAAAAAGAGCGGCTGGATATTGAAGGAGATTCGGTTCGAGGGCTTTACAACGGAGTGTTTGATTTTCTTGCAAACCTCGGCTTCGAGTGGAAAACGCCTTCCTTTGAAGAACTCCCGCGTAAAGGCAGGAATACGGGCAATTACGCTGTGAATGAAGATCACGGCTATGGCAATTCGGCTGCTGATGTACCCTCCAGAAGGCGACTCCTTTTTAACAAGCAATCCGTTAAAAAATGGGAAGAGTGGATCGTATGGGCAGCGCGGAACCGGATAGACGCCGTGGCGCTTCCTCTGGCAATAAACCCGGCGGGACATTTTTTTGGACAGATCAACAAAGCCGCGAAAAAATACGATTTGGTTATTGAGGCGGGAGGCTGGGAACTCTCAAGTTTGGCGCGACATTCTCTTTTCCTTCATAAAGAGATGTTCCGTATGACGGATGGCAAGCGAGATAGGTCTGTTAATTTTTGCCCTACCGCGCCTGAAACCATCAAGATTTTGCAAAAAGAGGCGAAAAAACTTTTCTTGAGATGCCAAAATATTGAGGTTTATCACTTTTGGGCGGATAGAATTGGAGAGAAGGGCGTTTCCAGCGATCTTAAAAATGGAGAGATCAACGCATGGTGTTCCTGCCCTACATGCCGGGCGTTTACGCCGGACGAGCAAAACCGCATTGCGGTAAACGCGGTCGCCGATGTTCTGCTCTCTATCCGCCCGGATGCAAAAATCTCCTTTTATGAACCATTTTCAGAAAAGAGCGACATTGCTGTCCGTCCGAATTTGCTCAAGATAAGCCGACTGCCGGAAACGTCCGGCGTTGAAGCTGGCGGTTGGTTTTTGGCCACTTGATTTACCGGTCTTGCTTGATCTATACTAGTGTAACTGTGAATAAAGAAGGATTGCGCTATGAGACTATTAACCCGTTCCGATTTTGACGGTTTGGCGTGCGGCGCCATTTTAGAATGTCTGGGATATGTTGATGAATGGAAATTTGTACATCCCAAGGATATACAAGATGGTCTTGTTCAAGCCACGGACAACGACATTCTGGCGAATATCCCTTATATTAAAGGATGCGCCCTGTGGTTTGATCATCATTCAAGCGAGACTGAACGGCTTGGCCACAAGGTGTATTTTGAAGGCGTGTCCCGCAAGGCGCCGAGTTGCGCGCGGGTCGTCTACGAATTTTATGGAGGAGACGCAAACCCCACCATACGGCGGTTTTCCCGTATGATTGAATATGTTGACAAGGTGGATTCAGGCGATCTTACTCCTGATGAAATTCTCGACCCAAAAGGGTGGATTTTGCTGGGCTTTATCATGGATCCGCGCACCGGACTCGGCAGATTCAAGAATTTCAACATCGGCAACTATGAGCTTATGGAAAAACTGGCGCTTGCCTGCGGCGCCATGAGGATCGAGCAGATACTTGAGCTTCCAGACGTGAAGGAACGGATTGAGTTGTACTTTGACCATGTTGAAAATTACAAAGCTATGATGAGAGAACATGCCTATGCGGATGGCAATGTGATTGTCATCAACCTATGCGGGGTCGAACCGCTTTACGCCGGCAACCGGTTTATTGTGTATACGCTTTTTCCGGAACAAAATATTTCCGTATGGACGGTTGATGGAAAGGAAAAAGTAAACACGTCGGTGACGGTGGGCTATAGCATCATCAACAAGACATCCACGGTTGATGTGGGCAGTATGCTTCTGAAATACGGCGGCGGCGGTCATCATCAGGTGGGAACCTGTCAGGTTCCCTACGCCGATCTTGACCGCATCGTGAAAGAAATCATAGAGAAATGCAAGCAAGAGTGATAGCCATGAAATAGCGGAAGCTCTCTTTGCGGAGGGCTTCTCCAGTACGGCGTACTGGATGACGGGACGTGCCAAGCCGTTTCTCATCACGCCGTTTTTAGAAAGGCAGGCGAATGAGGCGTTGTTTCAGTTAAAAGGTTGCCGGAAAACCCCATCAAACGGCATTTCTTGACTTGCGGATCAGCCTGCCTTTGCCGGAACTTCAGACGCCTCTCCACCGCGTCTTGGTTGTTTTTTTATGCTATAATAAGTTATCAAACAGGAAGCGCATGCGCCCAGAAAGGAGATGTCATGCACAACGAATCACTGCCGTCATCCCCGCCCAGACCTTGACCGAGATTGCGGACATCTCATCAGATTCTCACCAAACTGTATTCCTACCGGATGCCCTTCACGGCGGAGGAGCGCAGAGAAATGTCCATTGTTGGCGAAAAAAGCCTTGCATTTCTGGAAAAAGGCAAGGAATACGTCGACCTTTACCGGACATCGTTCCCACATGGCTCGACAATGCCGATTTTTCCGCAGGTTTTGAGGACGTTCACAACATCACTTCTATCAGAAATTTCGCCGATCAGGTGCGGTCGGCGGTTTACAACATTCACTACATGACGGGAGATGAAGCCTCTCACTGGACGCTCGACTGCTATCAGTCCGTCACGTGCGTTGCGGCGCGAGACGCGCCGCAACGCGAAGATCGTGGACGATGAACAGGAGAAACGTTTCCGCCGGGTCCGGCAACGAGCCAAAGTCGCGGACGGAGAACAGCTCGCAGGCGATTCTGTGTGCTAAAAAGTCTGTCGTATGGGGTAACGAAGCTTATTGTATGAGGAAAATTAGTTCATTCCGGCAACACATATAGTACCGCTAAAAAGTTCTGTCATGAGTTTGATTTCGCCAGAACCGCAATGGATATGGAAGGCGCCGCCTGACACTTTGCAGAAACAGGCGTCGGACGGGAAGGATTCCGGTACGAAACGGTTGGCAAGGAGAGCCTGCCCCAAAGCGGGCGTTTTCCCGATCTCTTGATAAAATTTTCATGGTTGAGGCTGTTTCAAATTTATAGAACTGATTCCGAATACAACATGGAGTGGAATTTTTGTAAAGAAATTGTTTCTAACTTATTTCCGCAAAACACCTGGAAATTCCCCTCGCATTAAACCGGAGATATTTATAAGATAAGTAAGGAACAATATGGATTCCTAACTAGATTCGACTGAAAGGAGTTTTTATGAAAGGGCATTATGTGTTTTTATCCGTTGTAATTGTATGCTTGTTAAGCGGCTGTACGTCACAACCGCCTGGTTGGTTCATTCATCCGGCGTCAGATTCAACAACTCTGTATGGGGCCGGGCTTGCTGAAATTGGAGAGAGCAGTTCGATAACCAATGACAATCAGGCATTGCAAACCGCAACAACTCGCGCCCGTCAAGATTTACTACTGCAACTCGAATCTTCGTTGAGTGCAATGAGGATTGATTACAGCCAAGGTGATTCGAACTTTTATGAAAGTGTAACCAGAGAACTGAATGCGGATATTCTACAGAATTCAAGAGTAGAAAACCGTGCGTTAAAAGGAAGAAAATATTATGTGCAAGTATCCTATAAAATAGCGAATGTGACTGGGGTTGTAGAAAATGCGGCTAGAAAAGCGCGGTTAGATGCGCAGGATGCGCTCAGAACCATGGATGACGCCCTGAATAAATCAAGGTCGCGTTAAACTGTTAAACCGGTCTGTTTATAAAGCGGGTGCATTGTAGACGGACCGTGTATGCTCCGCTTGTCCAGCGACGTTAGATTTAAGAGAAAAACGGTCCGGACTTTAGTCCGCTTTTTCGGAAACCGGTTGAACCGGAAACGAAGTTTCCGCATGTCCCGCATTTTGCCCCCCCCCCCCCCCGCTTGCCAGATGCGCTGGCGGACGGGTTGCGTTCGGATCGAGCGTTTCGCTCTCATTCCCGCAGGCAATCTCACCCGCCCAAATACGCCTTTCTCACCTCGTGGTGAGCCAGCAGTTCTTCGGATGTCCCCTGAATGATGATCTCGCCGGTTTTAAGCACGTATCCTCGGTGTGCGAATTCCAAAGCGACCTTTGCATTCTGTTCCACAACCAAAATCGTAACATGTTTGTCGGTGTTGAGTTTTTTCAACGCCCTGAACATTTCGTACATCAGCTTGGGCGCAAGCCCCATTGAAGGCTCGTCAAGCAGGATGAAATCGCTGCCGGTCATAAGGGCGCGTCCCACGGCAAGCATCTGTTGCTCGCCGCCGCTCAAAAGCTCTCCGCGCTGCTTGCGCCGCTCATACAGCCGGGGAAAAAGCGTGTAGACCAGTTCGCTCAATTCGCTTGTCAGCGTATGCCTGTTGCTATCGCGGCGGTGCGCGTAGGTCGCCATCTGGAGATTTTCATCCACCGTAAGGTTGCCGAAAATATGCCTGCCTTCCGGCACCAGCACCATCATTTTTTTCTGAATCAGGACGTGAGGCTCGGTTTTCAGTAGGCTCGCTCCATTGTAAAGAATGTCTCCGCTGGCAACAACCGGCGCTTCAGGACGCGGAAGACGCGCCAGACTCATCAGAGTTGAAGTCTTGCCCGCGCCGTTCGCGCCAATCAGCGTGACAATTTCCCCTTTATCAACATTGAAAGAAATGCCGTATAGAGCTTCAATGTTTCCGTAACTCACCTTTAAATTTTGAACTTCCAGTAACATGGTTCCGCCTTGCGTTCATGGGTTTTAGAGTTGCCCGTCTCCCAGATATGCTTTTATCACATCGGGATCGTTCTTGATTTCTTCGGGAGAGCCGGAAGCGATTTCCTTTCCAAAATCAATCACCGTAATGGTATGACAGAGCTTCATAATCACATCCATCTGATGCTCTATCATCCAAATAGTCAAATGGAAATTTTCGTGAAGCCACGTAACATAGTCAATCAACTGAACCGTATCGACGGCGCTCAAACCGGCGGCAGGCTCGTCAAGAAGCAACAGATCCGGCTGCAAAGAAAGGGCGCGGGCAATCTCCACCCGGCGCTGAATTCCATAGGGAATGTTTTTGGGATACTCGTCCGCCAAATCCGCCAATTTAAAAATTTCAAGCAGTTCCCACGCTCTTTGGGTGATATCCGCCTCACACCGCTTGTAGCGTTTGGTGTGGAAAAAGGCGTCCGCCGCGTTATAGCCCAACCGGTAATGCTGGGATATGCGGATGTTGTCAAGCACCGTCATCTCGCTCCACAGCCTGATGTTTTGAAACGTCCTGCCTATCTTCATCGCGGCTATTTCGTGCGGCTTCTTTCCGTTGATCCTCATGCCGGAAACGATAATATCACCCGCGCTCGGCACATAAAAACCGCTTATGAGGTTAAACACCGTTGTCTTGCCCGCGCCATTCGGCCCGATTAGCCCTCCAATTTCCTCTTTTTGCAAGGAGACGTTTATATTCTCAAGCGCCTGCAAACCGCCGAAAGAATGGCTCAGGTTTTTTATTTCAAGATGAACGTCAGCGGGCATCTTTTTCTCCTTTTTTTCGCTTCTTCAAAAATCCCGCGTTGAAATTCAAGCGCGAAATGACATCCGACAACTCACGGTGTCCCAAAAGCCCTTCGGGGCGGAACTGCATCAGCAAAATCAGCAATAGGGGAATGAACACCCACTTGAGTATCTGCAAGGGGCGCAACAGTTCCAGCAGGAAAGTGAACAGCATCGCGGAAAGAACCGAACCGGAAAGCGATCCCATGCCGCCCAAATACACCATCACCATGCCTTCGGTTGACTTCATTATATCGAAGGTTTTGGGGTTGATAAAACTAATCATGTGGGCGAAAAGCCCTCCGGCGACACCGGCCAAGCCGGAAGAGAAACAAAACGCCAACAACTTGATCCGATTGGTGTTGACGCTCATGATCTCGGCGGATATTTCATCATAGCGTATCGCGGAGACGCCTTTGCCGAGCGTGGAACCCATAAGCCGTTTTATGGCGATGACGCATACAAGCGCAAACGCCAGAATCCATATCAGCATCCAGGGCAACGGAACCACATCCCGCATGGCGTTCACAACAGATCTCATGCCCATAAGACCGCTGCTCGCGCCGGTCGCTTCAAGGTTGTTTAGGGCGGTCATAATGATGTAGTTTGCCGCGATGGTGATGATCGCAAGGTAGTCGTCCCGCGTCTTGAACGAAGGGATCGCCACAATAAGACCGGCGAAAGCCGCCGCAATCCCGCCTATAATGACAACCACCGGAAAAAGAAAAACGCTCGTCGCGGGCGGAAGCAATGGAGCGCCGATAAACTTGTTTTCGGTAAACAGAATCAGGGACAGCGTCGAAGAAGTGTACGCGCCGACAGCCATAAATCCCGCGTGTCCGCAGGAAAATTCGCCCATATACCCGTTTACGATATTGAGGCTCGACGCGAAGATGATGTTAATGCCGATGGACATTATCACCATTTGAATGTACTGGTTTATAAGGCCCGCCTGCGCCATACAGGTGATAGCGGCCATGCCGACGACGACAAGGAGGAAGAACTGGACATCATGTTTTTTATGGTGATTTGCTATGTGTTGCGCCATCTCACGCTCCTATATTTTGGCGCTTCGGGCTACGCCGAAGAAACCGGTCGGTTTTATACTCAGAATGATCAACAGTATGACAAAGGAGATGAGATCCTTGTAACTGGAGGGGAAAAACGCGGTGATAAAAATTTCGATAAAGCCCAGAATGAACCCCCCCAGAAACGCGCCCTTTATGTCGCCGATGCCGCCAACAACAGCGGCGATGAACGCCTTCCACCCGATGATGGTTCCCATATACGGATCAAGCACCGGATAGGACATGCCGTATAATATGCCCGCTACCGCAGCTAAACTGGAACCCAGCGCAAACGTAAAGGTGATGATTGCGTTCACCGGAATCCCCATCAGAGGTATGGCGAATTTATCGTAGGATATCGCCCGCATCGCCATGCCGAGCACGGTCTTTCTGACGATGAACTCCAGCAATCCGTATACAGCGAACGCCGCAATGATGACCAACACCTTCAAATTGGTGAGCGCGACCGGACCGATCTGCCAAATATGTTTGTCAAGTATATCCGGAAATGTTCGGGAACTCGCCCCCAGAAACGCCAAATTGCCATTTTCAAGGATAAAACCGACCATCAGAGCGGTGATGACCACGTACAGCCGGTTCACGCCCTTGCGCCGCAACGGACGGTACGCAATGCGTTCTATGGCGATGCCGAGAAGCGCCGTCGCCGTCATGGTGAGGACCAGCGTCAACGCAAAAATCAACGGGTTCTGTCCGCCAAACGCGCTTAACAACCCCGCCGTAATAAAAAAAGCGATGTAACACGCGGTCATAAAAATATCGCCGTGGGCAAAGTTGATGAGTCTAAGCACCCCGTATACAAGACAGTACCCCAACGCGATCATCGAGTAAAAGCTGCCCCACTGGAGAGCGTTAAACACATTCTGCAATAGTATCGATAGCATGACTTTCCTATATCAATTCAAAGTTTTCCGCATATTTCACCTGTTTTTGAGGCGATGTATACAGCGGCTGTTAATTGACGCTGTTCCACTGGAACAGCGTCACGTTGGGTTACAGGGACGTTACGTATTCAAACTCGCCCGCGTCGTTCACCCTGACCACAACAGCCGGCTTTGTGGGATCGCCATTTGCGTCAAAGCTCATTGTGCCGGTGACGCCCGGAAAATCCTTCATATTGGCTATCGCATCCCTGATCGCATCGCGGTCTTTCGAGAGATCACCGGTCACGCCCGCGATCTTGATCGCCTCAAGAATGATGTTGATCGAATCGTAGGTAAGAGCCGCCACATCATCAGGCACATAGCCGTACGCCGCTTTGTACGTGTCGATAAACGCCTTGGTTGAGCCCACGGCGCCTGCCGCCGCATAGTGGGTGGTAAAGAAATACCCTTTCACCAAGCCTTTTGAAAGCGACCACAGATCCGCCGAACCCCACGAATCGCTGCCCAGCACCGGTTTGTCGCCCCAGCCGAGGTCTTTCGCCTGTGAAACGATGAGGGCGACGTGGTTGTAGTAATCGGGCAAATACAGCAATTCCGCGCCGGAGCTGATAATCCGCGTCAACTGCACCGCGAAATCCTGATCTTTTTGTCCAAAACTCTCAAAATTGGTTATGGCGCCGCCAGCCTTTTCCCAACTGTCGCGGAAATAGCCCGCCAGCCCTTTGGAATAGTCGTCCTCAATATTGTAGAGAATCGCGGCTTTGCCAATCGACGGGAACTCGCTCTTGGCGAATTTGACCGCCGCAGGCGCCTGAACCGGATCGAGGATGCACGCCCGGAACACATAGGGTCTGTCCATGGTTACCGCCGGATTGGTCGCCCAGGGGGAAACCATCGGGGTGCGGTTTTCATTGGCGACCTGCCCGCCGGGAATCGCCCGCCCCGAACCGCAGGGACCCACTATGGCAAGCGCTTTGTCCTGCTCAATGAGCCGCAATCCAGACTGCACCGCGGATTCCGGTTTCAACTCGTTGTCAACATATACAAATTCCAGTTTGTATTTCTTGCCTTTAACATCAAGTCCGCCCTCTTCATTGACAGCGTTCTTGACAAGCTCTCCGGAAAACTTCGCGCCCTCGCCGATTTTCGGAGAATCGCCGGTCAATGGAATGCTGAATCCGATCTTGATTGTCTGTTCTTTGGAACACGCCGCAAAAAACGCGCATACGGCCGCCGCCAGCAAAACCTTTTTTACAAAGCTTCTTTTTCTCATGTTCACCTCCTTAGTAATGGCTGCGCCGCCACCGGCGCTAACCGTCGTCTCAAATAATTTCATACTGCCTCCTTATCGCACACTGAAACTCCAGTTGGATTCGCGGAACGCATACGTTCCCGCCTGCTTCCCGTTATCGTTATAGAAACGGGTGAATTCCTTGTCAAAGGTGTTATCCTCAAGCTGGACGCCTGCGCCGATAACCACCCGTTCTAACGGATTATTGAGAAACGCCCCTTCCCAGATAGAAGCGACGCTGTCTGGGATAACGACGCTCGTCAACTGATTGCCGGCAAACGCCCCGTCTCCGCCCCCAAACGCACCATGCCCAATGGAAGCGACGCCTTCTGGGATAACTACGCTCTCTAACGTATTGTTGGAGAACGCTCCGTTCCCGATAGATGCGACGCCTGTTGGGATGACTACGCTGGTCAATTGATTTCCGCTAAACGCGCTGTCTCCGATAGAAGTGACACTGTCTGGGATGACTACGCTCGTTAATTGATTGCCGCTAAACGCGCTGTCTCCGATGGAAGCTACGCCGTCTGGAATGACTACGCTCGTCAACTGATTATCCGCAAACACCCGCTCTCCGATGGAAGCGACACTATTCGGGATGACTACGCTCGTCAACTGATTATCGCTAAACGCGCTGTCTCCGATGGAAGTGACACTGTTTGGGATAAGCACGCTCGTCAACTGATTGCCGTAAAACGCCCCTACCCTGATGGAAGTGACGCGGTCGGGAATAACTACGCCCTCTAACTTATTGTTGGAGAACGCATACTCTCCGATAGAAGTGACGCGGTCAGGAATAACTACGCCCTCTAACTTATTGTTGGAGAACGCATACTCTCCGATAGAAGTGACACTGTCGGGAATACCTACGTCCGTCAACTCATTGCGGCAAAACGCACTGTCTCCGATGGAAACGACGCCTTCTGGAATGACCACGCTCGTCAACTGATTGCCGGCAAACGCATCGCGCCCAATAGCAGTGACACTGTCGGGGATAGCTATGCCCGTCAACTGATTATCACTAAACGCGCTGCCTTCAATGGAAGCGAGTCCTTTCGGGATAAGCACGCTCTCTAACCTATTGTTGTTAAACGCCCGCTCCCCAATGGAAGTAACGCTGTTGGGGATAACCACACCTGTCAACTGATTGCCGGAAAACGCGCTGTATCCGATAGAAACGACGCTTTCTGGAATGATTACGCTCGCCAGTTGATTATCCGCAAACGCCCGCATCCCAATGGAAGTGACGCTATCGGGGATAACTACGCCTGTCAACTGATTATCCGCAAACGCATTGCGTCCAATGGAAGTGACGCGGTCGGGGATAACTACACTCGTCAACTTATTATCCGCAAACGCCCACTCCCCGATGAAAGCGACGCCTTGTGGGATAAGCACGCTCTCCAGCTTATTGTTGTTAAACGCCCCGTTCCCGATGGAAGTGACGCTATCGGGGATAAGCACGCTCTCTAACGTATTGTTGCCGAATACCCCGTTCCCGATAGAAGTGACGCTATCGGGGATAAGCACGCTCTTTAACGTATTGTTGTTAAACGCCTCGTTCCCGATGGAAGTGACGCTATCGGGGATAAGCACGCTCGTCAACTTATTATCCGCAAACGCCCGCTCCCCAATGGATGTGACGCTGACAGGGATAACCAGACTCTTCAACTTATTATGAAAAAACGCCTCGTCTCTAATGGAAACGACGCTGCTGGGGATAGCTACGCTCGTCAATTTATTGTAAGAGAACGCCTCGCGCTCAATAGAAGCGACGCTATCGGGGATAGCCAGACTCGTTAATTGGTTTTTACTAAACGCCCGCTCTCCGATAGAAGTAACGCCTTCGGGGATAACCACACTCGCCAGCCCATTACCTCTAAAGGCCTTCTCTCCAATCGCGGTTACCGGTTTGCCGTCAATTTGTGAAGGTATCTCCACAGCAACGGTACTTTCGCCGATATACTTCGTAATGCTTATGCCGCCTGCGGCGTTAGCCGTAGTTTCAAATAACTCCATACTATCCTCCTCGTGTGCGCGGAAAGTCAATGTAGCGTTGTAGAAACATACTTTCCAGCCTGCCTGCCGCCGGCGTTATAGAAACGGTCGAAACCCTCGCCCAATGCGTTATCCTTAAGCGTAACGCCTTTGCCGATTCTCACGCACGCCAACTCATTGCCGGCAAACGCCCGTTCTCCAATAGAAACAACGCCCCTGCCGATCAGTACGCTCGTCAACTCATTGCCGTAAAACGCCCTGTCTCCAATAGCAGTAACGCCCCTGCCGATCAGCAGGATCGTCAACTGATTATACGCAAACGCCGCATCGCCAATAGAAACAACCTGTAATGGTATGACTACCTTCTTTAACCGGTTATGGGCAAACGCCCCGTTCCCGATGGAAGTAACACCCTTGCCGATTACTACGCGCTCTAAGTCATTGTCGTAAAACGCCCCTTCCCCAATATCCGTAACGCTGTCGGGTATCACGACGCTTGTCAACCTTTTACCCGCAAAGGCCTCGTCTCCAATCGCGGTTACCAGCTTACCCTCAAACAGCGATGGTATCTCCACATCAACGCTCTCACCTGAGTACTTCGTAATGCTTATGCCGCCATCGGCGTTCACCATCGTATCAAATAATTCCATACCACCCCTCTTTAGTGTGCGCTGGAACTCAATGTAGCGTTGCAGAAGTATACTTTCCCGACCGTCTACGCGTATCCTTATAGAAACGGTCGAAACCCTCGCCCAATACGTCAACCTTAAGCGTAACGCCTTTGCCGATTCTCACGCGCTCTAACTCATGACCGGCAAACGCCTAAGGTGCGTTGAAACTCCATTCGGCATTATGGAAAATATACGTTCCCGCCTGCTTCCCGTTATCGGTATAGAAACGGTCGAAACCCTCGCCCAATGCGTTCTCGTCAAGGTTAAGGTCTGCGCCGATAAGCACACTCGTCAAGTTATTGAAGGCAAACGCATCGTATCCGATAGAAGTAACGCTGTTGGGAATAAGCACATTCTCTAACTGATTATAAGCAAATGCCCCGCTTCCAATCTCCGTAATGCTGTCGGGAATGACCACGCTCGCCAACTTATTATACGAGAACGCCTCGCTCTCTATAGAAGTAGCGCCGTTGGGAATGACCACGCTCGTCAACTCATTATGAGCAAAAGCCTCGTGCGCAATATAAGTAACGCTGTCGGGAATGACCACGCTCTCCAGTCTATTATAAGCAAATGCCCTGTATTCGATAGCAGTAACGCTGTCGGGAATGACAACGCTCGTCAACTTATTATAAGCAAATGCCCCGCTTCCAATCTCAGTAACGCCGTCCGGTATAAGCACGCTCGTTAATTGATTGTAAACAGACAACTCGTTCTCATTAGCAAACGCCTCGTTCCCGATGGAGATGACGCCTTTACCGATAAGCACGCTCGTTAAGTGATTGTTGAAGAACGCTTTCTCCCCTATAGAAGCAACGCGGTCGGGAATAAGCACGCTCGTCAACTCATTATAAGAGAACGCCTCTTTCCCAATGGAGAGAATGCCTTTACCGATAACAACGCTCGTCAACTTATTATCACAAAACGCCCATTCCCCGATCTCAGTAACGCTGTCGGGAACAAGCACGCTTGTCAACTCATTACCCGCAAACGCCCTATACCCGATAAAAGTAACGCGGTCGGGAATGATCACGCTCATCAGCTTATTACCCGCAAATGTCCTAGGCTCGATAAAAGTAACGCTGTTGGAAATAAGCACGCTCGTCAGTTGATTGAAGGCAAACGCCCCGCTCCTAATCTCCGTAACGCTGTCAGGAATGACCACGCTCTTCAACTTATTATGAGCAAACGCCTCGTCTTTGATAGAAGTAACGCTATCGGGAATGACTACGCTCGTCAACTTATTATACGAGAACGCCTCGTCTCTGATAGAAGTAACGCCGACAGGAATGACCACGCTCGTCAACTTATTATAAGTAAACGCCCATTCCCCGATCTCGGTAACACTGTTGGGAATGATAACGCGCTTCAATGCATTATGAGCAAACGCCTCGCGCTCGATCTCGGTAACACCGTCAGGAATGACCACGCTCTTCAACTTAGTATAAGCAAACGCCGACTGCCCAATCGCGGTTACCGGCTTGCCGTCAATCTGAGACGGTATCTCCACAGCAGCGGTGCTCTCACCGATGTACTTCGTAATGCTAACGCCGCCGTCGGCGTTAGCCGTTGTCTCAAATAATTTCATACTATCTCCTCGTGTGCCTTGAGACTCAATGTAGCGTTGCACACGTATACTTTCCCGCTCGCCTGCCGTATTAAGGAATTCTTTCATTCCTCCAGTATGTTTATATATAGAGTATACGCAAGCAAGCATTGTGTCAATAGGAATTGCCATACTTGTGAATCGCCCCTTTTCTAAACCAAGCAAAAAACATGCCAAAAAAAAGCCGCTTTTGGACGCTTTTCCGCGTATATCGCATCATTAGCATACATAATTGTAAACAACGCCATACATAAATGTATGAATAAAACCGAGTTGTTTGCGGCTTTGTGGATAACTTTAGATTTATTTGGATTAGGGGAACAAGCGGGGCCGCTCTGTCTTATACGAGATTTGAGGCGCCAGCTTCCGGTTTATTGCAGATGCTTACGGCGCCTGCTTTACTATACCTCCATTCCTCAATGTAGATGCTGTTAGAAAAGGTTGACAGGCGGAAGAGTCCGGGATACAGACAGAGGGAGGCATAAGAAGGGAAACAAGCGTTTGTATCCAATGATCCTCCGCGCAGCTTGCTGCACGGCGTCATAAGCGTTGCATTGGTTTGAACGGAGGCTCGGCGAACCTGCGGTTCGACTGTAAGGAAATTTATAATATCGTCTGGTTTAATACCAAGTCTTTGCAAGCGAAGCCGCGAAGCCCGTTTCAACCGCATCAAGTGCGCCCCAGCGGGTTGCGACTCGAAGGGGCGGCGGGGCATTAAACCAGACTTTGCGAATAAGCGAAAAAGTGTTTAACCAGAAGGTTTTGCCTGTCATCAAAGGCGGTTGCATCTGGAAAGAGAGTCCGTCCAACTCATTGGCAACCGCTTTCACCCCATGTACCGTTCAAATATACCAGACAATTGCGTCAAATTGCTCTTGCGTATCTTCCCAAAACATGCTATGTCATTTTCACATGAAATATTCGTCAACGGTTGACAGTAACAAACCGGACTCGTCAAGCGACCCGCATAAAGCGGCGCAAAGCGGTTCAGGCTGCCCCCACCTGCAGCCCATTATGAGTCCGGTTTCGTCCTTGCCAAGCGCCTGGCGCCTCAAATCCGCTTCAATCCCTTTCCGCCGCAGGCGGAGAGCAATGGAACTAGCGCCATCCATGTCACGCGCCTCCGTGAAACAATGCCTGACACTTTTGCGTTTACCATAGACGTATAAATCCTAATTGGCAGCTGTCAACGCATCCAATTATACAAACATTCTTAATATCAATACTATACTTGCAATGATGAAAAGGCATTTTTCGCTTCCTGTAAGTTCACGCCTTCCAGTAATAGCAATGTATTCGCTTTATGAATTGTTGTTACCTATACTTGGAACGCATCGAGGAAAAATTTTACGTCCGCTTAATGTTCATACCGCTTCCGACAAACACGGCTACGGTGATATTGAAATATGGAACTCAAATAACACGCCTTTTGAAACGCTTGAAATTAAACATAATATTTCGATTGATAGAAATTTAATTTTTGACGTGGTTAAAAAGTATCGGAATACAACAATTCAGCGGTATTATGTTTTAACTACCGCTAAAGATAACTTTATCTCAAAAGACGAGGAGGATTATATCAATAAAAAATGACACTGGTATTGATATTATTCCCAATGGAATTTATACCAGTATGAAATATTATTTACGCTTTGTTTCTGATTATAAACAATTTATTCATACTTATACAAAGAATTTAATTGTTGATGCAAGTAATTCAGCAGAAATACAAGACTCTCATATTACAGAATGGAACAATATTTTATCAGAACATTCAATTGAATAGATAGAAATGCCATTGATATAAAAATGAAAGCGCGGGGCGGCATCCGTGCCGCCCCGCTTCGTAGCAGGTTTTTTATTGCTAGGCGCAACAAAGAAATCTATGCGTTGTTCGAGGGCATTCCAAACTTCGCATAACAGGACTGTAGACGAATAAAATAACGTAATTAATTATACCAAAATGAATTAAATATACTTTTCACTTGACTTGTCTACAAATAGCCAACAAAATCCCCTATTCCGCTCTTCTTTTTCTATGGCTTTCCTTTTGTTTCCATCTGTGGTATGATAAGGCGTAATTATGGCGAAACAGAAGGCGATAGCCAACCAATACGATGGGCCGCGGCCGCCTGTAGACAAATATGAGTCCAGGTATTTCAAATATCTGGGAAGCATGCGGGAAACCGGCGCGGATATCATCGCGGCCTTCGGCAGCCGCGATATTAAGCGGATAAAACAGGCCGTAAAGAACATCTCTAACTCCATAAACAACCATGTTTTTCTCATCGGCTTGGCCTGTGTGATTGTCGACCGCGAGCGGCTTTATATTGACGCGGGGTACAAGTCGTATTTGGACTTCGTGAAAGTGCTGTATGAAGAAACCGGTTTGTCGCCGCAAAGTTTTTCCGCCGCGAAAATAATTGTTGAGCGCTACATCGACTACAATTCCGACTTGAAGAAACACGGATTCGCCATCGACCGAAACACCAACAAGCTGCTGCACCTGGAAGCGGCGCTGGCCAATCACGCGAATAAAGCCGATGTCTTTAATCATATCGTCCAGGATAAGTATGTGGATTTTGTGGCGTACTCTAAAACTCCGGACGGTCAGAAGGCGCAGCCTCCGGCGCTGCCGAGGATAAAGGTTGAAAAGAGGGAAATACTGGTTGACGGTATAAATATATTGACTTTCCCTGATACGTTGCCGGGGCCTGAAAAAGAAATGCTTGGGAAATACCTGTCGGAGGTCTACGCCATACGCGCCGCGGGGAACGAGCCTCTGGTCGTAGAAGCCTATGATGAACGCGAAGCCCGAACCTTGAAAAATAGAATAACGGCCCTGCTCAAAGAAATTAGGGCCGGCCGTTAAACAGGAATTATTTTGAAAACCCGCAACAGTTTTATTATGAGCGGAATGAGAATCCCTAGAACGAGTCCGCCAATGCCGGCGGCAACGGTGTTCCGTAGGCCTTGCGCCTTCGCCGCTTTGACATCGGCTTTCAGTTTTACATTATCTTCTTGGAGTTCGGCGTTCCACTGGTCACTCTCCTGCATCCGCCGGCCGATCTGATCGTTGTAGGCTTCTAAGTTTGCTATTCTCGTCGATGAGTTCTCGTACAAATCGGTCAATTTCCGCAAAGACGTCTTCGATTGTTTCGCATCGCTCAAGGCCGTCTGCAAGTCCCGCCGCAACGCCGTCA
>JAISCC010000057.1 GCA_031265845.1 Treponema sp. | reverse complement strand
GCTTTTGCCCCCCCCCCCCCCCACACTGTTCTCTAGAAGCGACTTTTTGCGGCGTCCATAGCAATAATCAGTATATACACAAAACAAGTTTCGGGTCGCATTGTACAGAAATGCGCTCTCTTTGTCCGCTTGACAACAGCAAAGCTATTCCGCATAGAACAGTCAATTCCCGCTTTTTTCGACAACTTTTCTCACACGGAAATAAAGACGCCGCAAAGGGGAGCCCCTTCATCTCAAAAAGCATCCCCTCCGCTTCAAAAGGGAATCCTTTCACCACAAAGGGGAATCCCTGCGACCCAAAAGGGATCCCCTCCGCTTCAAAGAGGTTCCCCTTCATCTCAAAGGGGATCCCCTGCAATTCAAAAAGTATCCCCTTCACTGCAAAGGGGAATCTTTTCACTGCAAAGGGGAACCCCTGCGACCTAAAGGGGAATGGTTCCGCCATGCGGAACGCGGAACGCGCAGCGCGCGCCGAAGCGCCGGAAAACCCTAACATCCTATCACTCTATGCCTCATACAAGGAGATATTATAATGGCGACTAACAGAGACTGGCTCCCCAAGAGCCGCACAGAACAACTGGCTATGGCCGACGACTGGATTTCAGTCTGTACCCCCAGGCAAACAGACTGGAACATCCCCAGCCCCGCCTTGACGGAACTGACCGCCCGCAGAGACGCCGCCAGGGCCGCCCTGGCAACCGCCCAAAACGAGACCACCCGCACCCCCGTCTCAAACGCCCGGTGCAAGGAAGCGTTTGACGCGCTGACCGGCTTTATGCGGGACTTCAAGCGGCGGCATTTCCTGACCCCGCCCCTGCTCGATTCAGACCTCGTCAGTTTGGGTTTGAAACCCCATGATCCGCACCCGACGCCCGGAACCGCGCCCACGGCGCAGGCGGCGGTGGAGACCCATCTGGCGGGGCGGCATGAGTTGGGGATGCGGATCGTCTACGTTGCCGGCAACCCCGACGACAAAGCGAACAAAGGGTACCGCATCTATTACAGCGTGTTAGCGCCGGGGGAAACCGCGCCTCTGAAGCCCGAAGAGCTGCGCCAATCCTTCTACACCCAGCGGAAAAAGGACCTGATCGAGTTCGAGTTTGGGGACAGCGGGAAGACGGCTTATTTCGCGGTGCAGATAGAAAATGACGGCAAGAAAGGCGCCTGGGGGCCGATGGTTTCGGCGTTGATACCATAGCGGCGGAAACGAGCCGGGGTTTTGCCGCGGCTGAATGCCGCTGGAAAACAGCGCGTAGTCCGGTTGTGGCGAAACTCCATGACAAAGGCGTCGCCCGCTCCGTGCGGTTGAACATAAAAACGCCGTTGGCGTTTACAAAAAGCAAGGGCTATTCCCCTTCGGCGAATAGCCTGACAGCAGGGAATAGACCGCAAAAAAGAGGTATTTTCCATGAAACGTATTTTTCTGATTTTTACCGCCGCGCTGTCGCTGGCGGCGCTGGACGTCTATGCGGCGGACAGCGACTTTACCGTGGACGCGAACGGCGTCATCACCACGTACACCGGCTTTGACACCGAGGTGGTCATCCCGGCGGCAATCGGCGGCAAGAAGATAACGGCCATAGGCAAGGAGGCGTTCCGCAAGGCCGACCTTACCAGCGTTACCATTCCCGAAGGCGTTACTTTGATTGGGGAGGAGGCTTTTGCGGAAAACAAACTCACCAGCATCACCATCCCCGGCACCGTAAAAACTCTGGGAGACGGCGCGTTTTGGAAGAACAATCTCGCTGCCGTTGTCATTTCCGAAGGGGTAGAAGAAGATCTCGGCGCGTTTCGCGGTAATAAAGCGGATCTTACTATTACCATTCCGTCAACTCTCAGGGTTTTTAATTCCAATTTGTGGGACAAAGCGACCGCCATCCTTCCCGACAAGCTCAATGTGGACTTCAACGGCCGCTTTAGTCGCGGCGGCGACTATGCTAAAGATGTCATATTTTACAACTACATCGCCAACGGCCGCGCGGCGGGAACCTACACGTCAAATATGACCTGTATCGAAAAGCGGGCGGACGATCATCGCTATATCGAGACGCAATATGGACCGGTGCTTATCGGGTATAATGGTAACGCCACACGGCTTAGAATACCCGCCGAGATTGGCGGACTTCCGGTAAAGACGCTGTATTTTGATTATGGCAGGTATAGCGGCATGGTGGCGGTCCAGATTCCCGAAGGCGTCTCGTACATCGGCAAGCAAACATTCCGGGGGTGTAAACTGGAATCCATCGCCATCCCCGCGAGCGTCACCTACATCGGCGACGAGGCGTTTGGGTATATCAATAACGAAAACACCACCAATAAATTGAAAACCCTCGCCATTCCAGAGGGCGTCGCCTACATCGGCAAGGGAGCGTTCTCCGGCAATGACCTGTCCAGTCTAACGCTTCCCGCAAAAGGCGCTTTAACTACTATTGACGACTCTGCGTTCGCCCAAAACAAACTGACATCGGTAATCATTCCAGCAAGCGTTGTCTACATCGGAAACAAGGCATTTAATGGCAACAATCTTACATCCATAACTATCCCCGCAAGCGTTGTCTACATCGGAGACAAGGCATTCCCCAGTATGAAAAATATTACTATTCCCCCGACCGTTACAACCCTGGGTGGATGTCCAATTGATTATCACAAGGGAGACAGCATCGTGATAGGGGCAAACGTTGCCATACCTGAAAGGGAGGGATTTGGCGCCGCTTACTACAGATCGGGGCGCAAGGCCGGACGGTATACCGCGCCAGTAGATTCTGATATGTTCAACCGGTATGATTCATGGACTTATGCATGGACCTACAGCGCAAAATAAAGGAGGCGTGAGCGCGGCATTGACCCACGAAATTCAAAGAATGCGCAGGGACAAAATCAAATCGTATGATACTATCCTTGCCAAGGACAAGAACAACGACAAAGCCCTCTATGAGCGAGGACAGGCGAAGTTCTTTTTGGCCATGACCGCCGCATGGGAGGAGGGCGGTGACAAGCCTTTCCATGACGACATAACGGAAGATTTGCGGGCGGCTCTCGCGTGCGCCCCCGCCGCCCGGCAAGCCGAATACAAGAAATCGCTCATGTTTGCGGCTGATCACTGCGGGCTATTAGACAATTTTCCGCCGGCCTAAAAGGTGAGCGCAGGGTAACCATAAAAACGCCAGACGCCAAATTGGGGGCTGGCAGGCAACGCAAAGGTGTCTGACACCAAGCGGGGTCACGCGCAAGCGCACAGCCCCGCTATTTTTTTGTCCGCGAATGAACGCGAATGTCCGCGAATATTTTTTCGTCTTCATTCGCGTTCATTCGCGCAATTCGCGGACACTATTCTTCGGTAAACGCAGGACGGCTGGCGGGGCCATCCGCTCAGTCTGAAGGGTTCGCGGAGCCTAGCCGCCGAGCGGAGCCGCCGGCCTTTCTGTTTAACGCTTCGGTCATGATGACAAGCGCCACAAGCGCGCCTCCGATGAAATAGGGAAAAACGCCGAATTGTATTGACGAGGCGATTCTGCCGAATAAGGGCGGCATTACCATGGCGCCTATATAGGCGCACGCCATTTGCAAGCCGATTATCGCCTGCGAATAGCGTCTGCCGAAATTTTCCGGCGTTTCGTGCAATAAACTGGGAAATATGGGGGCGCATCCCAGCCCTATAATGAAAAAAGCTGGCAATATGACGAACCGCTCTTCTATTCCCATTCGCTCCAAAGGCGACAGCAACAATGCGGCGCCAAGCGCGATAACGCCCTGCCCAACCCGTATCATGCCCCGATTGCTGAGCTTCATGGTTAAGAAACCGGAGACAAACCGCCCCGCCGTTATCCCCGTGTAGTACAGGGCTATCCATCGCGCCGCAATCTCAGGCGGCGTTTTTCGCGCCAGCGCCAGATACGAGCTTCCCCATAAACCGGTCGTCGCTTCGATTGCGCTGTAACAAAAAAACGCGGCGACAACCTGTTTTACGCCCGCGATGCGGAGCAATTCGCTCAATTTCGGCGAGAGATGCGGCGCCTGCGGCGCGTTTTCCACAGTTTCACGCCCATGCGATCCTTCACCGTTTTGGGACGCGCCTTTTCTCCACAAAGGCAGGGTGATGAATAACAGTACTGCAAGGCACAGTTGCAGTACGCCGATAGTCCGGCTGCCGGCTGTCCATGATTCGCCGCGTGTCAAATAGCTCGCCATTATAAGCGGACCAACCGAAGCGCCAACGCCCCAGAAACAGTGCAGCCAACTCATGTGCTTCGCTTTATAATGCAAGGCGACATAATTGTTCAACGCGGCGTCAACGGACCCGCCGCCCAAGCCCAGCGGGATCGCGCAAAGGCATACCACGACAAATGCGGAGGCGCATGAAAATCCCAAGAGCGCGGCGGCGGTCATTGAAACGCTCACGACCGTCACTATGCCGGTTCCAAACCGTCCGATAAGTTTTGCGCTGAGTACGCTTGAGACAACGGTTCCGCCGCAAATGACAATTGAAATATAACCCGCGAAGTGCGGAGGGACGCCGAGTTGGGCGTACATTGACGGCCACGCCGAACCCAGCAGCGAGTCCGGCAATCCGAGGCTGATAAATGACAGATAGATAAGAAATAAGAGCGCCAGATGTATCATGACGTGCGGACAACCAAATGCAGTTCGTCCAACTGTTTCTGTTCAACCTCGCTGGGACAGTCGTCCATGGGGCTTGCCGCGAAGGAATTTTTTGGAAAGGCGATGACTTCTTTGATGGAAGTCTCGCCCGCCATGAGCATGACGAGACGGTCAAGTCCGGGCGCGATGCCGCCGTGCGGGGGCGCTCCGTACTTGAAGGCGTTGGTAAGGAAGCCGAATTTTCGCTCGGCTTCCTCCGGGGGTATGCCGGCGACGGAGAAAATGCGCTTCTGGAGTTCAGGATCATGAACGCGGATTGACCCTGACGCCAATTCATAGCCATTGAGAACGAGGTCGTAGAGGTCGCCCAGAACCGCGCCCGGATCGCTTTCCAGCATATCGTGGCACTGTTCCTTCGGATGCGAGAACAGGTGGTGCGCCGCTTCCCAGTGGTTTTCCTCCTCGTTGAATTCAAAGAGCGGGAAATCCACGATCCATACGAATTCAAACGCGCGGGGATCGGCGAGGCGTAGCTCTTTGCCTAGTTTCGCGCGTACGGCTCCAAGCGCGGTGTTGGCTATTTTCCGCTTCGCGTCCGCGATAATGAGAATAAGGTCGCCTACGCTCGCGCCAAGCTCTGTGATAATATCGCCGGCGTTCGCCGCAAAGAATTTTGCGACGCCGCCTTCCAGCGCTGCGCCGCCTTCCAGCGCCGCGCCGCCGGCGACTTTCATCCACGCCACGCCCTTCGCCTTGTAAATCTTTGCGTGAGCCTCAAGCTCCTCGATCCGCTTGCGCGAATAGCCCGCTCCGCCGCATACCACAAGAGCCTTGACGCCGCCGCCCTGGGCGAGCGCATCCTTAAACGCCTGAAAGCCGCCCGCCTCGACGTAGGGCGCAAAATCGCGCAACTCCATGCCGAAACGGAGATCGGGCTTGTCGCTGCCATAGTTCTCCTGCGCTTCCTTCCAAGTGAGACGTTTGAACCGTTCGGGGAGCGCAATGTTGAGCGTTCTCATAAAAACATGCCCCATAAGCCGTTCCGTTATTGAGAGAACATCGTCCCGGCTTACAAAGGACATTTCTATATCTATTTGGGTAAACTCCGGCTGCCTGTCCCCGCGGGCGTCCTCGTCGCGGTAACAGCGGGCGATCTGAAAATATTTGTCAAAACCGCCCGCCATGAGCATTTGTTTGTAGAGTTGGGGCGATTGGGGCAGGGCGTAGAATTTGCCCGCATACAGGCGGGAGGGCACAAGGTAATCCCGCGCCCCTTCCGGCGTTGGCTTTATAAAGGTGGGGGTCTCTATTTCGTAGAACCCCTGGTTAATCATAAACTCACGCGCCGCGAAGGCGACATCGCTCCGCAACTTGATGCGCCGCTGCATGCTTTCGGAGCGCATGTCAAGGTACCGGTAGGTGAGCCGGAGGTCTTCGCCGGCGTTGATCTTTTCATCAATTTGAAAGGGGAGCGGCTCGGATCTATTCAGGATGACGATCTTTGACGCAAGCGCTTCAATGGCGCCGGTGGGCATGGAGGGATTCGCCATCTCTTCAGGACGCAGCCTGACGACCCCTTCCACGGCTATACAGTACTCGTTTCGCAGTTCCGCCGCAACCGCGTCTAAATCGGGCGCGGCGGCGAGCGCCGCAATGCCGGCATCCGTTTTCGTGTCCACAACCACTTGGGTAATGCCATAGCGGTCACGCAAATTGATGAACGTAATGCCGCCGTGATCCCGTTTCCGGTGAACCCAGCCGTTTAACACCACCGTCTGTCCCGCGCGATCCGCGCGAAGTTCTCCGCAGGTTACGGTACGTTTCATGGTTTCCATGCGGATACTATAGTCTTTTACAGAAAATTTTACAAGGGACGCGCTTGTTTGGCGGCGAAAATTGACTAGGGCAACGGCGCGGGAATGTCTCAGCCGTTGTGGAGGACGAGCGCCACAGGAGGCGGCGGGCGTGGGAGTAATGGTTCTTACAAAAAAATAGCGAGGACATACGCTTGTGTATGGCCTCGCTTGATGTCAGGCATGGTTTACATTGGCATGAGCCATTCCCGTCAGGAAATGGGCGACCCGGCTCTGGGGCAGGAGTCCTGATTGCTTTTAAAGCTCATTAATCGCCGTATCAAGCCAGTCCATATGGTTAATGAAAAACTGACTATCACACGTCACTTCCGCTTCAAAGCTCCCTAGCGGTATACCTCCAACGCTGATTCGATCATTCAGTATGTCCCAGCGTCTGAAGTTCATCACTTGGGATTTCATAATTTCATCTTTAGTATCATCAATGAACTGTAAAATCTCTTGCCTGACAAGCGTTTTGTTTTGATTCCAAAGATTCTGTAGTTTTCCCACAAAAACATCATCGGTCAATAATTTGGCGAAATACCAGCCATTCTGCACCCAATAATCTGCCGGACGCGGTCTTGACCCGTCATACCATCCAATGCCAATCGACCATTCAAAGTCCCACACCGGACCCATAAAAAGTTGCGTGGTATAAGTATCGTCCGCTTTTACCAGAAATGGGTTTGTATCCATATTCGCAAGAATATTTTGAAACAAAAACCATTTGGCAAAACTTTCTGTGTCAATATACTTTGAATATCCATTGACCGGATCAGCGAAAGAGCCGGATCCAAGTGCGGATTCAAACTCATTCATATAATCCCTGATATAGTTCCATTGGTCGTCCGTCAAATCATCGGTATCGGGATTCTTGAACGAATAGCCATAACTATCATTTGTTACAAAATACCGTGGCTCGCTTAAATAATACCCATCTCTCTCAACGATATACCCCGTTTCAGGAATATCGACCCGGTCGTCCCCTTGTTTTATTCCTTCAACAAGCTGGTAATTCCCCATATATTCTCCGTTGAGGAACAATTCAACAAACCTTGCTTTCGGCGTCCAGGGGAACTCAAGCAATTCACCCAATTTGAACGCGATTGCGGTTCGCAGCAACGTTTTGTCGCAATAATTCGCCAATAACACCCAGTCTTTGTCTTTGCCCATGCCAAGCATATCGGTCTTTTTATCCAGTTTGATTTTATACGGTTTTTTGGGATAACTCCATGTGGCGTTTCCCCGCCCGCGTATTCTATCCTTATAGCCCGTAAGTTCAACATTATACGCGGCGTTGTTTGGATCAACAATTTTAATGTTTGTGTATACATACGTCTCTTTGCTGGCAATCGCCACGCCGCCCTGTGTGTCGATCTTCATTAACGGCAATCCGGTTTTCTGCGGCGACTCAAAGACCACGGCGTAGCCTTTCGTCGCGTTGTCTTCGGTGGTAACGGTGTAGACTATATTGTTG
>JAISCC010000028.1 GCA_031265845.1 Treponema sp. | reverse complement strand
CCGCCAAACGGTATTGATACAATGCACAACGGTCAACTTGTGTATTTTGAAATTTGCAATCTTTGAAATAAATCTCTTCCGGGCTCTGCCCCTTTAGAGATTCAATGCTGGAATATCCGGCATTTATTAAATGTTGAGCCATATTTTTTCCAATGCCAGGAATTTGTTCAAGTTCCGATTTTACCATAATTTTACCCCTGCTGTGAAAAAGTTAAAATATAACCGTTACAATCCTCAACCGCAAAATCAGTTGAACCATAAAATGTTTTATGTAGTTCTTTTGCGATTTTTGCCTTGCCTTTAATTTTTTCAAAAAGTTCATTAACATCGGTTACATGAACATACAATGTAATACCGCCGCCCTGCGCGAAAGAGTTTAATTGGGGGTATTCATCTTTGACGCTTTTTTCTTCCTGAAAAGAAATTAACACACCATTTGCGTTTACAATGGCAAACACAAAATCCCCGCTTTCGGGAACTGTTTGAAGAATGTTAAATCCCAAAACATTCTTGTAAAAATCAACGGTTTTGTTGACATCCTTGACCATGAGATTGGGCATTAAATCTTTATATTCCAAAAATTATCCTTTCAACTGATTATGTAACCATTTGTATTTTTTGTCAATATGTTATATTCAATTATTTACAAAAAATATAGCACCGATGTCGTATAACTCGCCTTAGGCGCATCGCGCCTGACGCCTCATATTGCCCAAACGTTTGGCATATCCTCACGCTTGCTTGAAAAGCCCCATCAGCCCCTATACTTTTTTCCCTCTGTATGCTACTCTTTATCCATGATCCTACAAGGCTCCATCTTTTCTGAAACGCTTAACATGAGCGTTGGTTTAAGCGTGTTCTTCCCTGAAAAATTACAGAAACGGAATGTTTGCCGTACGGTGTACCTTTTGCACGGCTTGCATGGCGACAACGGGACATGGCTCTATAACACCATGCTTCCGGTGATCGCCAAGAACACGGACAGCGTGTTCATCATGCCGGAAGTTGGGAGGAGTTTTTATGCCGATATGAAGCGTGGGTACCGCTATTTCACCTATGTAAGCGAAGAACTCCCCGAAATCTGCAAAAGAAATTTCAATATTTCCACAAAACGGGAAGACACCGCCGTTATGGGCTGTTCAATGGGCGGTTACGGCGCTTTGAAGCTGGCGCTCTCAAAGCCTGATCGCTATGGTTTTTGCGGAGCTATTTCTCCAGCGTGTTTATTCTTGGACGAGCTTCTGTACAAGTTGCGCAAAGAGTGGGAGCGTTACAGCCAGACGGGACGCGAAGCGGCGTCCATCATCCGCGATTTCAAAGCGATCTTCGGCGACGATTTTCAATACGACAGCGGCGATGTTATACTGGAGCTTGCAAGAAACGCAGAAAAAGCGCCGGAGAAGCCGAAAATCTATATGGCATGCGGAACCGATGACGATTTATTGGCGGACAACCGGCGTTTCGCCGAAGAAATGAAGCGGCCGGACTTTGACTGCATGGACTGCCTGTATGAAGAATGGACAGGCGCGCATGACTGGAAGTTTTTCAACGAAGCGCTTGCAAAAGCGCTTCAGATGTGGAATGAGCGGGCGTAAAAGCGATTCTTGCGGCAAGATATGCGGTTCTTGCCGCGCCTCTTGTCTTCATCGAACATATTTGACTGGCTTTTTATATAGCGGGCGGCTTTACTCAGCCATCAATGGATATGACGTAAAGATTAACATTTTCCCAATGCCGCAATTTCATCATAAAAAACCTGCAAGCGTTTGACAAACGAAGACGAATCTGATATTATAACCATAATTATTTATATTTAAGGAGAAGAATAATGTCTATATTTCAATGGAACGATAGCCTGTTGACCGGCAACGCTCTCATCGACTCGGAGCATAAGGAACTTATCAGAGCTATCAATGATTTTTTTGACGCATGCGCCCAAAAAATCGACGGAGACGAGTTTCAGAAAACCTTGAGTTTTGTGAATTCTTACACCATCAAACATTTCAGCGATGAGGAACAACTGCAGGTGAAGTACAAATATCCGAATTATGAGAATCACAGGAAATTTCACGAGGCTTACAAAACGACCGTGCGAAATCTTATGCACGAATTTATTATGAAGGGTGTAAACGACGATCTGGTGGCGAAGGCAAAACATGACATCGGCGATATCCTCATCGCTCACATCAAGACGGAAGACTGCCGCCTCGCGACTCACATCAAATTGATGGAATAACGCCGGTTAGCCGCTTTACTTCTAGTTGGTTGACGCTGAGACCTTCGCGGTATAATTGAGGAAGGTTGTTGCAGTCGACCACACGTTTTCCCTGAACAAAAATATGCGGCTAGATTCCCTATAGGGAGGTGGAGCGTGAGACCGCAACCGCTTGGGGAGTTTTCTTTTGGTTCGTAAAAGAAAGAATAATATAAAAAAAATAATATATACGTAGGAGAATCGTGTATGAATTCAAAGGTCTATTTCACGGACTTGCGGTGTGGAGTCGGAGACAGCCTGCTTGCAAAATTGGAGAGAATTATCGTCAAGGCGGGCGTTGGGCGGATCGATTTCAGCAATAAATATGTCGCCATTAAAATACATTTTGGCGAACCCGGCAACATGGCGTTCTTGCGTCCGAATTGGGCGAAAGTTGTCGTTGATAAGATCAAGGCTTTAGGCGGGCGCCCCTTCCTGACCGACTGCAACACGTTGTACGTGGGCAGACGGAACAACGCGCTTCTCCATCTTGACGCGGCCGCTGAAAACGGCTTCAACCCTCTGACAACGGGGTGCCAGAACATCATCGCGGACGGCTTAAAAGGCACGGACGATATAGAAGTTCCGGTGAACGGCGGCGTTTACTGCAAGACCGCCAAAATTGGGCGGGCTGTCATGGACGCGGATATTGTCATCTCTCTCAACCATTTCAAGGGGCATGAGGTCGCGGGTTTTGGCGGAGCGCTTAAAAATCTCGGCATGGGTTGCGGAAGCCGCGCCGGCAAGATGATCATGCACAACGACGGCAAACCCCAGGTCAATCAAAGCGTTTGCGCCGGTTGCAAGATGTGCGCCAAATACTGCAATGAAAAGGCGATATCTTTTGACGAGAACAAAAAAGCGCATATCGATCAGAGCAAATGCGTAGGATGCGGACGGTGTATCGGCGTATGCAACTTTGACGCCATATCGAATTCCACCGGATCCTCGTCGGTGAATCTCGGCGCGAAAATCGCGGAATACGCAAAAGCCGTTGTCGACGGACGCCCCAACTTCCACATCAGCATCGTGAACCAGGTTTCACCGTATTGCGACTGTCACGGTGAAAATGACGCGGCGATCATTCCCGACATTGGCATTTTCGCAAGTTTCGATCCGGTCGCGCTTGATAAAGCCTGCATTGACGCGGTAAACGCGGCGCCGGAAATTCGCTCCAGCGTTTTGCGCGAGCGGGATCACGCCCACAAAGACGCGAACGGCAATGACGATCACTTTACCAATGTCCACCCTACAACGGATTGGCGCGGTCAGATAAGTCACGCCGAAAAAATAGGGCTTGGCGCCGGTTCTTATGAACTTGTCACCGTAAAATAATTTGCCACCTATCATTAGGCGGAGCGGGAAGGCGATCCTTTCCGCTCCGCTGTCGCGCAAACTGACCGGCATTGTCATCGCGCTTGCCGTTTTATCGCTGGCATGGACTTTGGCGGCGAGAGCGGTGGGCAAACCGTTTCTGCCCTATCCTATCGCGGTTTTCAATGCCGTGATCCGGCTTGGAAAAGCAGGCGCGCTGGGAAAACACGCCGCCGCCAGCCTGTATCGCATCTGCTGGGCGTTGCTTACGGGCTTTTTTCCGGCGGCGGCGCTTGGGCTTGCAGCCGGACGCTCAAAACGGCTCAACGCCGTTATTTCGCCTTTCATTTACCTTGCGCATCCTTTGCCCAAGGTCGTTTTTCTCCCCCTCATCATGCTGTTTCTGGGACTGGGCGACACATCAAAAATCTTCCTGCTGGCTTTCACCATTTTCAGCCAGGCGCTCCTTGCCATGCGCGATGTATCGGCGCGTGTGAATGAGAACTGCGTCGTCGCGGCGCGCTCAATGGGCGCAAACCGGATGGCGATTTTCTTTCATGTGATCCTGCCCGCAAGCCTGCCCGATCTATGCACCGCGCTCCGCGTTTGTCTTGGAACCGCGACGGCCGTTCTCTTTCTGGCGGAAACATTCGCCGCCGAAACAGGACTCGGCTACCTCATTGTCGACGCGTGGACAAGGGTGGCGTATACGGAAATGTTCGCCGGCATCCTCACCATGAGCGCACTTGGGTTGTCGCTCTTCGGCATTGTCGATATGGCGGAGCGCATACTCTGCCCGTGGGAGCCATAGGCTTCCTGCTGGAATTCCACCGGAAGCCCACCTGCTCCCTGTCTTCTCATTTCTTCGGCGCATACACGCCGGTATTGTTCGGTTTGCCCGGTGTTGCGCCGCTTCCAACGGTGATGTACCAGTCCCCGGCTGTGTTTGTGTCGGCGGCGGCTTCCCTGCGGCAGATCGTCCGCGTGGCGGTGGTGTTTGCGCTGGAGAAGGCGTCTGCCGGCGCGGGAACTCCGCCTGCGGGAACCACGCCAGCAGACGTCGCCGTCCACGCCCCCTGCTCGCCCAACATCTGCGCGGCTTTCGCCATGTCGCCCGAATATGTTTTGGACCCCCACGTACCGTCCGCCGAGAACAACACCGCGTCCAGTACGGCGTCATCCTGATCAAGGAAGAAAACAGCGTCTGTTTTCCTCAGCCGTTCCACTGCGTCAGGAAGCCAGAAATCCCGCGCCGTTGATTGGGCTTCCGTCGCGGACGCCGCCGCCAGGTCCGTTCCATCTTCATCGACAGACCCGTCTTCATACGTACGCAGATGAATCACCACGTATTCCCCCTTTTTCACCTCGACAGGTTCAAATTCAAAGAGCGGCGCGTCAACGCCGTTTGTCGCCGAGAACAGGCGCAACGCTCCCAGATTGCCGTCGCTTGACAGCTTGACCTCCACAAATTCGCCTTTTGGCTTTGACGTTTCTGTGCGAATTTCGGTTAGCACGAAAGAAGGAAGCCGGTCATTGCGGGTTCTAAAGGATGTAAGCGTATGGAGCGTATTGTTATGTTCATCTTCAACAAGAATGTCTGCGGTTACTCGCTCGCCCGCCGCCGCGCCACCGCTCACCGTAATGACAACATCTGTTCCTTCAGTTGCGGATTCCACATCCATATCCGGCGAAAAACGCGCTGAAAGAAGCGCGACCGGCAACGAAAACTGAAAGCGTATTTCGGTCGCGGAAACCGTAGCGACGCCAAGAAAAACCGGCGCCGAAGCGCGTGTATTAATGCCAAACGCTTCCTGTAAAGCCGCTTCCGCGTTTGAACTTGAACACGCGCAGAACGCCGCCGCAACCCCCGCAACCACAAAAAGCAATCGTTTCATAAAAACCTCCGTAATATAGTACGGCGTTGCCGCGTGGATTGCTTGCGCCCCAATACGGCGTTACGCGCAACCGATGAGTAAAATTCGCAAGAAAAGGTGAAAACCTCTTGCCCGGAAACAAACGATAGCGTATAATCATCGTTAAAAAAAAGAGGAATGAGCGAATGCCTTATCACAGCCATGAACCGCGCTTGAAATCGAGACGTAGACTTCAAGCGATCAAGCGATCAAGCGATCAAGCGATCAAGCGATCAAGCGATCAAGCGATCAAGCGATCAAGCGATCAAGCGATCAAGCGATCAAGCGATCAAGCGATCAAGCGATCAAGC
>JAISCC010000035.1 GCA_031265845.1 Treponema sp. | reverse complement strand
CTCCGGCTCCACGCCACGCCGTCCCCGTTCCGCGTATACGCGGGCGTCAAGCCTTCCCGCAGGCTCCGTTTGTTGCAGTACTCTATCGCGTCGTACCAGCTTACATTCTCCACCGGCAGGTTGTCCCCCTTGAACCGACTTGGGTTGCCCCCCATCACCGCCGCCCACTCTTTCTGCGTCACTTCATACGCGCTCATGGAAAACCCGCTCATCGTCACCTGATGCTGCGTTTCGTCGCTGTCCCGCCCCGCTTCCCCTCCGGGGCTTCCCATCATGAACGTCCCGCCCGGTATCTTGACAAAACCGCCTGGCGCGGCTGACACGACGCGATGGCTGAAGCTCGCTTTCGCCGTTTTCCCGTCCTCCACCTCCACAGTCCGCTCCTCGGTCTTCCCGTCCCCATACCTCATCGTGAGCCGGTATGTTCCGGTTTGCAGACCGCTCACCGGCAGAGTTCCCGCGCTGGCAAAAGGAACGTCCCGGTCAAGGCCCTCGCCCCGTATATTCAACGTCCCGGCGCTCGCCGCCGCTATGTCTAGATTGCCAACCGCCGCCCGGATCTCCCCAATCCGCGCGTCTGGCGCGGCAGGAGCCTTCCCAAAATACGCCGTATCGAAAAACTGCGAGTATATCGCCGGCACCTGCTTCCTGCCGCTTATCCTGCTCACATCCGCGCCAGTCCGCCTGAACACTTCGCTTACATCAAGCCCCGGCGTTTTCAGATTCTTCAGCAACTCCGCCGTAAACGTCCCGTTCCGCCCGCCTCCGTCAGACGCCGTATTCCCCGCGCTTGTCGCATACACGATAATGCTTCCGGGCGGTTGCCGCCCCGTAACCGTGAGACCCCGCGCCCCGCTCCGCGCCCAACTGAACGGGTTGTCCCGGCATGCGTCCAACACCACCACATTCAGCCTGTTCCCCGCATCCTGCATGTAGTCCAGCGCCCGCTGCATGTGCAACGCCTCGTAGGGCAGATCCGCCTCCCGCTGAATGTCCACGTCCACCGGTATCAAGAAGTTCTCCCCCTGGGACTGCACCCCATGCCCCGAATAGTAAAAAAATCCGTAGGAATCAGGAGACGCCCCCAGCCGCCGCGCAAACCGGTCCACCCCGTCCGCCATCTGCCGCAGCGTCGCGTTGGTCAGAAGCTCCACCTGAAAGCCCAGCCCCTCAAGCGCCGCCTTCATGTCCGCCGCGTCGTTCACCGTGTTCCGCAACGGGGACACCCGCGTGTACGCCGCGTTCCCGATAACCAGCGCGTACTTCTGCTGCGCCTCAAGACGCGCCCCCAGGCAGAAGGGCAGCAACAAAAGCCCCAGCGCGACCCCCAATCGTCCGGCGTTGTTCGCTTTCATACAAATCTCCTTTTTGAATGTAATGTACTGTCATTGCCAGTATAGCATTGTTTAAGGTGTCCAGCAACAGCGGACGCTTTTCCGGCGGGCCGACCGCAGGTTCGCTAAAATAGTCTTGTGAAAATATATTGACACAGGGAAACTTTCAATATACTATATGCTCTCATCAGGAGAGCGCAATGACATTGTTTATAAAGATACCCCAAAAAATAGTTTTTTTCTCATTATTCGCGTTTTTAGTATATGGCTGCGTTTATACAAAATCGGGCAATGCGGGGGTTTTTAACAGGGATATAGCGGTAACAGCGGCGTCTGGAAGCGTCTATATACAGATTTCTGGACGTATAAGCGAAGACATATACGCTAATCAGCATGATGATATAAAGAAATTGAAAGAGGGCGTATATGAAATAAAGGAGCCTCTTATTGCGCAAGGGACCAAGACCATCAATCAAAATATACTGCTCTATGAATCCCAGACGTTTAGATACTCCCTGACAACCGCCGAAGTCGTCATTATGACCATCAGGTCTGTTGACGGCGAAGACGCGCAATTGCTTGTGTATGAATATGGGAAAAGCAAGAAATATACAATACGCGGCGGCAATCAAGTGGGGCGAGTGGTTTCTTTTAAAAACTAACGCATTTTTATGCGACTGAGGCTGTTCCAAAACATGCAGAGCGACAGTTTTTGGAACAGCGATCTTATATTATTGTCAAAAATAAATGGCGGCGAATGGTTCTGGAGCTTGGTCATGTGAAGTTTCAGCGATCCTCCTCGCGGCGGGCGCGAACTACAGTTCGGTGGAGATCTGGCTGGAGGAGTCTCCCCATTGTCAACAAGGTGCGCAAAATTATGAAAAATTGCCTTTGGTGTATTAAAATTCATAATATTTTGCCAAATTACGAACCGTGTATTCATCGAATACAGGAAAAAGGTATGATACTAAGCGTCAGCAGACGAACGGATATTCCGGCATATTACTCAGATTGGTTGCTCAACAGGATAAAAGAGCGTTACGTTTATGTAAGAAACCCGATGAACATACATCAAATCAGTAGAATCAGTCTCGAACCAGATATTGTTGATTGTATTGTTTTTTGGAGTAAAAACCCAATCCCAATGCTTACAAAACTTCAATTTCTAAATGAATACGCTTACTATTTTCAATTTACGCTCAACCCGTATGATAAGGATATAGAAGCAAGACTTCCTTGCAAAAAGGAAATACTTGAAACATTTAAACGATTATCTGACAAAATTAGTCCACAAAGAGTTATTTGGCGGTACGACCCTATTTTGCTTAACAATAAATATAATATTTCGTATCAGATAGATAAATTTTATGAATTTTCCGGAAAACTAAAAGGGTATACTGAAAAAGCAACATTCAGTTTTATTGATTTTTATAAAAAAATAAGAGAAAACATCAAATCGGTTAGAATTGATGAAATAACAAATGAAGAAAAAAATACTATAGCCGATAATTTTTCACGAATCGCAAAAGAAAATAATCTTCTCATAGATACTTGTGCGGAAGATATTGACCTTTCAAAATATAATATCGCACATGCCAGATGTATTGATGATAGACTAATTACAAAAATAATAGGACATAATTTTATTGTCCAAAAAGATAAAAATCAACGGTTTGAATGTGGTTGTATTGGAAGTATTGACATTGGCGAATACAATTCTTGTTCTAATGGCTGTATTTATTGTTATGCAAATTACAGTAAAATTACGGTTGCAAATAATATCAAAAAGCATAATGGATTTTCATCATTGTTGATAGGAAAAAAAGAAGATGATGATATAGTTAATGAAAGAAAGGCGTCGACTAATAAAATAGTACAAAAAGAACTTTTTTGAAAAACAATTTTTCATAACTTCGCATAACAAGACTGCTTGCGCTTCGCCGCCAGCAGGCGGATCAGACTATGTTTTGGCTAGGTCATTCCGCGCCCCTCTACGCAGGAACGTTTCATTCCCACGCCAAAACTTCGCCGCATTTTTGCAACCTTGATCTTTGTTGCGCAAATGCATCTGTCTGCCAACAGACGAAGAAAACAATGAAGAGAATTGTACAGAATACTGTTGAAACACAGTCTGTAAAAACCATAAGCGTAGAAAATCAAGATAGAGATATTAGAACCTTTCCCAAAACTTGGCTGGTTTTGGGAAAAGCTTCCGAAAAACAATGAGATCAACGCCCCGCCCTAAGGCGATCCTTCAGGGCGGGGCGTGTAGCGGGCGGCTGGTTATTCCAAACAAAGCGCCGCAAGCGCGTCTACAGTGAAACCGAAATGCGCCGCGACTTTTTCAGCGGGACCCGATTCGCCGAAACGGTCTATGGAAAAAATATTTTTCGCCGCTGTCCAGCGTTCCCAGCCGGAGCGGACGCCCGCTTCGGCGACAACGATTTTCACGCAGCCGCATTTGCATTGCCCGCCCGGAATGATCGCGTCCTGAATCGCTTTTGGCTGCGATTCAAAGAGTTCGCGGCTTATCATGGAAACGACCTGAACCTTCTTTTCGCTCTTTTCCTCAACTTTCTTTGCCGCGTCAAGCGCCAAACCCACTTCGGAACCTGTGGCGATGACAACCACAGTGGGGTTGTCCGCTTTTTTGACGATGTACGCGCCGGCGCGGATGGTGTTCCGCCAATCCGGATCGGCTTTTTCAAAGACCGCGAGATTCTGCCGCGACAGGGCGAGCGCCGTTGGTCCCGCGCTGTTTTCCAGAGCCATTTCCCACGCGACTGCGGTTTCTTCCGCGTCAGCGGGGCGCAGTACGCGCACATTGGGAATAATGCGGAGAGACGCGAGGTGTTCTACCGGTTGATGAGTGGGACCGTCTTCACCCACATACATGGAATCGTGGGTAAAAACATAGATCACAGGCTGGTTCATCAAGGCGGAAAGCCGGAGCGCGGGGCGTAGATAATCGGCGAAGACCATGAAGGTGGCGCAGTAGGCCCTCAAACCGCCGTGCAATGTAATGCCGTTTGAGATCGCCGCCATGGCGAACTCGCGTATGCCAAAGTGAATGTACCGCCCGGTTCTATCCGCAGCCGAGTAATCCGCCGCGTTCGGAACCGTCGCGGGCAAGCCGACGGCGTTCGGCCCCTTGAGGTCTGCGGAGCCGCCTACAAGGAAGGGGTTCGCCGCGGCGACCGCTCCAAGCGCCTTGTTGCCGGCGGCGCGGGTCGCAATCTTGTCCCCGGCGCTGAAAGCGGGAAGCGCCGCCGGAAGCGGCTCGCCTGAAAAGAACGCATCCCATTCGGCTTTCTTTTCAGGGTTTTCTTTTGCCCAGGCCTCAAAACCGGCTTCCCACGCCGTACGCGCCTGTTTCCATTCGCCCTGTTTTTTCTCAAAATAGGCGGCGGCTTCCGGCGCGACAAAGAAGTCTCCGCTTATGCCCAACGCCGCTTTCGCGGCCGCCAGCTCTTCCGCGCCGAGCGGGGCGCCATGAATGTCAGCGGTGTTCTGCTTGTGGGGAGCGCCCTTCCCGATGATGGATTTCAGGATGATGAGGCTCGGCTTCGCCGTTTCCGCCTTGGCTTTTTCAACCAATGAGGCGATCTCCGCAAAGTCGTACATGGAGCCGCTCATCGTCTGCCAGCCGTAGGCTTCGTATCTTTTGGCGACGTCTTCGGTAAACGCCAAATCTGTGCTTCCATCAATGGTGATCTTATTGGAATCGTAGAACACAATGAGTTTTCCGAGCTTGAAATGACCGGCGAAGGAGCTTGCCTCTGCGGAAACGCCTTCCATAAGGCAGCCATCGCCCGCCAATACGTACGTGTAATGATCCACAATCGCGTGTTTTTCGGTGTTAAACCGCGCCGCCAACATGGTCTCCGCGACCGCCATGCCAACGGCGGTGGCGAAACCCTGCCCCAGGGGGCCGGTGGTGGTTTCTATGCCGCCTGCAAGCCCGTATTCAGGATGGCCTGCGGCGTGGGAGCCTATCTGCCTGAACGTCTTAATATCGTCAAGGCTGATGTCTTTATAGCCCGCAAGGTGCAGAAGGCTGTACAAGAACATAGAACCGTGTCCCGCAGACAGGACGAAACGGTCGCGGTCACGCCACAAGGGGCATGAGGGATCATGCTTGAGTATGTCCCCATAGAGAACGGCGCCCAATTCAGCGGCTCCAAGCGGAAGCCCCGGATGCCCCGAATTCGCCTTTTGAATAGCGTCCATGCTTAACGCGCGTACGCTTAACGCTATCTTTTCCAATGATTTTGTATCCATATCAACCTCTTTACAAAAGCGAATCCCACGCCGGATTTAAGGCGTTGGGATTGATGCAATAAGTGTATACCCCAATCTTCTTTTATGCAAGTGATGTATCACTGTGATACATCACGATGATCCCAAAACGCGGGTAGTGTGGAGCCTTCAGCCAGACTCGATCTTGAGGACTACACGTTCTATTATATACGCATATACACGAATTGACTCCTTAAAATTCATATTTTTTCTTAAATCTGCCAAGTCGCTCCCGCTTTGCGATAGAGACTATGCGCCGCTTGCCGCCGCCGCTCGCGTCAATGGCAAAACGCTCTAACCACTATGACCCAATGCGAAAAAAAGTCCCTTCTTCTTTTGCGCCGGCTCAACGCATCACCGGCTTTGGAACGTCTCTTTTCTCTCTTCAATTGTTTTACTATGACTTTGGATATAAACTATATCTAACCCTTGATATGGGCGGGATGATGATATACATGAACTTAAACCTTGGGATTACTCCACAAACACAAGCGCAACAGGATTTATACCGGCTGGCATATCAATGCGCACATTCATACGCTTCAGTAAAATGTAATGTATGTCCGACTTGTACATACAATGTACAGCGTTACGGTTATGACCCAAATGAAGTAGAGCTTATCAAAGCTCGTGCATTTATGGATTATAATAATTATATTTCAAACCAAGAAACTAAACGCAAGTCATATTAGTATATGGAATTAGGTATCGTAGCTATAGTAATAGTCTGTGTACTGTTAATACTATTTGGTGTATCGCTTATAAATGTTGCCAATGTACCGACACATCCTTCTTCTATAGAAGAAGCGACACAGTTGGTACGGCAGACTGTACGTGACGTGAACTATGACCGCAAAATAAATTGCATAGATTACGCAGTTGTATTCTATGAAGTATGGACAGACTCTACAATCATTAGGGTCTGGGATAATCAGGAGTTAAATCATCTACTTAACATGGTAGACGGCCAATATAGAGAACCACAAGTACGTAGTGGTGACCCGCATATATTATGGTCAACATTTGATACAGCGCATCGGAACGCATTATAAAACCGCCATGACCCACAGAAGGCGTATCCTGTATGTTTCCATATACAATACACCCGCGACAAGCGGCATATTTTCAAAATATTTTTAAAATCGCTTGAAAACAGCTTGACATTCTTTCATTCGGCGCGTATCATGTTCCCTATGTGTGTATTTCATGTCGCTACACCCAATTTCTCCGGCGTACTCTATCTATGCTTTCTTATGGCTGAAAGCGTCGCGGGGGGGGGGGGCGCGCCCCCCGGCGCGCGGGGGGGGGCGGGGGGGCGGGGGGGCAGCGGGAGGGACAGTGTGGTGTGGGGGTGGGGGGGGGG
>JAISCC010000017.1 GCA_031265845.1 Treponema sp. | reverse complement strand
TGCTGGAAAAGTTTTTTAATACGCCGCTCTCGTCAAGAACCACGCCGGAAAAAGAGGACGGTTCAAAACGCTCAATAATATCGTAATTGGCGATATTTACGCCAACCTGTATTTCCGATCATCCCGCGCCCCCTTTCTTGAGGGCTTCCATATCCCGCGTGAACGCCCTTCGCTTTTCCATCTCCGCCTCATACTCCGCCCGCAGGCCGACGGGCATCAGCGCGTCCACATCATCGTGACTTGCGCGACATCGCCCAGCCTCATACATGGCTCTTATACGCATGGCGACGTCTCTTGCGCTTTTGTAACCGCCGTTTTTGTCAAAGCCGATCCACGCGGATTTGTACGCTTTAAAAAGGATAGTGTTCAGGTCGTCGTTGACAAGCCGGCGGACATCCCCAAAATCCCGCCGCGACGCGCTCTTAGGGTAAAGCGCTTCCATCCGCCAATAGCGGAAGCCCGTTCCGGCTGTCGGCTTTCCCACCGCGATATAGGCGGCGCCATCTTGCAAGGCGGTGACATTGTCCGCCACAAGCCCTTCAAGTCCGCCTCTCGTTTCCGTCATATCTCTCCCCTCCAAAAAAACTTGATCGCGGCCCCGTACGGATCCGCCTGTCTCTGTCGCGCCCCCGCCGGGCCTCGTCAGGGCGCGCTCTGTTCATCATACCGCCGTTTCAAAAATTTTGATTTCACCGCTTGCCGGACGGTTATAACGGCTCATGCTCTTCGCCAGCGCTTCGCTCAATGAACGATCACTCGCGCCACGATGCGCCTTTGAGAACAGGGCGTATATCAGGCTTACAAGCATATCGTCCTCATCGCTATAGTTCAGGACAACGACGGCGTTTGGATTTTTCGCAATCATCACAGGGTGCGGAAGCGTGAAACTGTGTTTAACTCCGTATGCGTCCAGCGTTTCGTCCAACTTATCCAGCGTCGAGCCGACCTCGGGCACGCCGTCCACGTCGCTTATAACAAGGCTTGCGTCAAATATTGTTGTCATTTCCCCTTTCTCCTCTTCGGGTTTGATCGCGGCTCCCTACGGAGCCGCCTGTCTCTGTTTTGAAGAGTCCGCCCCTCAAAATAAAAAAATAGCTGGTCTCTTCAGGGTTTATGCCTCGGAGTATCGGCTCCGAAGTGTCCTAAAAAAACCAGATATTCATTCGCCCTGCCGATACAAGGCTTCTTTCCTATTTCAAAAAAAAATATTGACTTTTTTTACTAGGTGATATAATAAAGACATGGAAAATATCAAAGAAATGATAGGAATTGGAGAAAGACTTATAAAAGTCCGTGCGGAGATCGGTCTAAAGCAGGGTGAATTTGCGGATAGGATAGGAATATCCCAAGGAATGCTTTCAGATATTGAGCATGAAAATAAACCGTTAACTGAACGTAACATTAAGCTGATACATCTTACCTTTGGGGTAAATCGTGAATGGCTGATCACAGGTCAAGGAGAAATGTTTAACCATCCCATTAATCCGCCGCTTTCCCTCGATGGAAATAATAGACTAAAGGAAGTACGAATAAAGTTAAGTATCAATCAAGGCGAGTTTTCTAAAGGATTGGGAATATCACAGGCACAGCTTTCTGCAATAGAACATGGGAAGCAAAGCCTTACTGATAGAAATATCAAAGTAGTTTGTATGGTATACCGGGTAAATGAGCATTGGCTTCGTACTGGTGAAGGCGAAATGTTTGCACCCCTAGAATCGAAATACATAGCAGAAGATGATATTAACAGTCTGCCTCCTGATGAGAAAGCCTTTTTGTTGGACTACAGGCTGTTGACTGCACCCAATAAAAAAGTAGCCAAGACGATGGTAAAGTCCCTGCTGGCAAGCCAAGCCGAAATAGAGGCAGGACATGAAAAGAAAATCACTGTGATACAGATTTTTGAAAAGGTTGGAGAAAGACAATCTTTTTTATAGAAGAGATATAACCGTCTCATGCGGGGGGTGTAACAAAGGAGAAACGGTTTAAGCATGGAGAAGTGGTTTACACGCTTGCTTTCTACGGATGAGTTAAAAGCGTTTATTGACAATGCGAAAATAGGAAATAAAAATGAAAAGGCGTTTATCGGTTTGGTAATGCCTGACGCCGCGGAGAGGATTCAAGCTGTTTGCGGGCAAGGTGTGCAAAAGATTATGCTTGAAAGCGAGGCGGTCCGCCATTCTTATCGGGTCGCGTATCATAATCTTCAAGACGATGACTTGTTGCTTTTTACCGATGTGCTAAATACGGCGACTGATATAAAGCTATCCGATACGAAACATCAAAATAATACTGTTATACAAATGCGTAAAAATATCGGCGGGAAAATTATCTTTACGGTGGAAGTGCGGATAAAACATGGGGGCTGGCTTGCGCTCGTTACGTGCGCCCGTAAATAAGATAGGCGGGGCGACGCTCCGATGCTACGGTAAAACCGCCCCTCGGAGCTATCCGTCCGAAACGCCTTCGCCCTCTGCCTTTTATAACCAACTATACTCTACGACATACTTAATGTCAAGAGCAGTTTTAAATTTTTCTGGTATGCTAGTCAACAAGCCTTGCTCACCGCGGAGTCGCCGACCGCGCCCGCCGCCGACTCCACCGGCTTTGAGGAAGAGCGCTCTGCTGGGTAAGCAACGGCGTGTACTATCCGAAGGCGTGGTGGAAAAGGTAGACGGCGTGTGGAGACCGCAGTCGGGCTTCTGGGAAAAGCGATAGATACGGTTCAAGTAAAAAAAATCCGCAAAAATCTGATATTTCTTTGAAAAACTCCTTGACAATATGTGAATTATAGTTTACAATGAAAATATGAAAGAGATACGCCAAACCGATTCTTTTGAAAAATGGTTTAAAAATCTCAAAGATAGGGTAGGCAAGGCTCTGATAATAAAGCAGATTGACCGGCTTGCTAAAGGCAACCCCGGAGACAACCGCTTTGTGGGGGGAATTTCAGAGATGCGCATTGATTGCGGACCCGGCTATCGGGTCTATTACAAAGACGCCGGGAATGAAATCATTATCTTGCTTTGCGGCGGCGACAAATCTACGCAGGGCAGGGACATAGAAAAAGCCAAAGAATTGGCAAAGGAGATATAAAATGGCTAAAGTTGCCGTTTCCGATTGGGATCCGGCTGAATTCATTGAAACAAAAGAAGATGTTATCGCTAATCTTTCTGTTGCCCTTGAAGACGGCGATGTAGCGTACCTATTGAAAATTATGGGACATATTGCCCGTTCTGAGGGTATGTCCCAAATTGCTCGTGAATTAGGCGTAACCCGTGAAGGATTGTATAAATCCCTGGCTCCTGCCGGCAACCCTTCTTTTGAGACGGTATTGAAACTGCTTGACATCCTAGGCTTCCATTTAAAGATAGAACAGAAAGCTTCATAACAACCTCCGCTACGGGCGGGAGTGATGTATTGTTTCTTTAGGAGGCGCTATGGATGAAGCGGCGCAACCTCAGATGGGGTTGAATTTTGAACAGGTCTGGGCGGCGCTCATGGAAACGCGCCAGCGTCAAGAGGAGACCGCCCGCCAAATGCGGGAGGATCGACAGGAGACCGAGCGGCTGATTAAGGAGTCTCAACAAGAGACTGCGCAGTTAATTAAGGAAAACGCCAAGCAAATGAAACAATTCCGTTCAGACATGGGCGATTTGGGGAAGCGCTTCGGCGAATTGGCCGAGCATTTGATCATCCCGAATCTCACCGAGAAGTTTAACGCGCTCAATTACCATTTCAAATTCGCAACCGCGAATTCCAAGTTTTTTAATGATGAGACGCGCCAGGTGGAAGCGGAGTTTGACATACTGCTGGAAAACGGCGATTACATTGTCGGCGTGGAAGTGAAAACGAAGCCGAATGTAAAAGACGTGTCCGACCACATCAAACGCCTTGCGGTTCTCAAAAGATACAAAGACGAAGAAAAGAGCAAGAAGGTGATTCGAGGCGCGATAGCGGGCGCGATTATGCCGAAGAATGTACGGGAGGCGGCGTTAGAGGCGGGGATGTATGTCATAGAACAGTCGGGGGATACGGTCAAGATCGAAGAGCCGCCCAAGATACGCGGCTGGTGAGCGCGGCAGTTTTTCATTTCCTCTTCCTCCCTAAAAAAAAATAGCTGGTCTCTTCAGGGTTTATGCTCTGGGGTGTCGGCCCCCAAAGCGTCCTAAAAAAACCAGCTGTTCATTCGCCCTGCCGATACAAGGCTTCTTTCCTATATGAGTCGGCCTGTATTCTTGGGAGAACAAACGAGGTCGGCACAGGGCTTTATCAACCCTGATGTATAATATTGTAATTTATAAGTTTCATTATGTCAATAGAAAAATGAACTTTTTTGGTTACTTTTTTACTCTTTTTTTTATAAAATAGCCGATATAAATAACATGGAAGGTTTAACGATTGCGGAGATGGCTGAAATGATCAGCATTCCATACGAAACGGCCAAAGTGCGGCTATTTAGAGCCGGAATAAAACCAATAACCAAAGATGCCTTATATGACAAATCCGCCCTAGAAGCCATCCGCAACGTCCCCGGCAAGGGGCGCCCTCCCAAACAAGCCCGAAGCCCCTGACAACCCCGCTGACAAGTAACCCGACACCTTGCTACCTCCCCTTTCTCACACTGTTGCCACAGTGTGCGGCGGAGTCAAGCCCGCCGTTGCGGATCATGACCCCATAACAAACAAAAACGCTATCCCAACTTCACACCGGACGCTCCGCCGGCTTTTTGATATGGCGAGACAGCCGTATATACTATATATATACTTTCACGTCGTTTTCTTTAATTAGCCTGATTTTCGTCTTCCATGATTTTCAGCCCTGGATTCATTGATGCGGTTATTTTTTTCCCGATATTCCGGATAGTCGCCTCTGTGGAATGCAGATACCGCTTTGTGGTTTTTAAGTCTGAATGTCCCAGCATATCCTGAATATACCGCAGCGACACGCCTTTTTCCTCCAAAAGTGAAGCCAGCGAATGACGGGCGCTATGCGGGACAATTTCCCTTCCCCCTAATTCGATGCCGGCGCGTTTCAGCCATTTCGGAAAGCACCGCCGTATCCATGAGGGTTTTAGAACGCTTCCGTCAGCATGGCTGAAAACGTAATCATGCCGCCCGTTCTCTTCCCACATCTTTTTTATGGCTTGTTGAAGAATAGGGTCAAAAGGCGCGTCCCGTTCCTTTTTGCTCTTTGTAGGGCCGTAAACACGATCCTTATCGTCATATTTTTGCCACGTGTTTCTAACGGTGATTTTGGGAGTCGCCCAGTCCAAACAATCCGGTTTGAGAGCGGCAATCTCCGCCCGTCTGAGTCCTGATAGGAACATAACCACGCAGACGGCGATCTCCATGGCGTCTTGGATCACCCCGGGGGCGAATAGCTTTAGAATCTCGTCTTCGGGAAGGGCGTCACGTCCCCCTGAATTAAGTTGCGGCGGGTCAAGGTCTTGAAATGGATTTAATCATCGCTTGTGTTTTTTCTGGTATTCCTTAAAGGCCATGCGGATAAAAATAATGATGTCGGCAAAGGTTCTGGTTCCACCCAACAAATCGCCATTCTTCTTTTTCTTTAAGGAAAGGCGGTTGGTAAAAATCATGACATCTTCCTCGTCCGCCTCAGACATCTTTATTTCGGCGAAAGGATCTCTTTTGATGTGGGTGTTAAAGTAGGTTTTATAGGTGTCTAAGGTGTCCGGAGAATAGGGGCGGTTCTTCGCGGCGTTGCGTCCCGTTCTCGGGCTTGTCTCAATATTGACAAACTTTTCAATCCACTGCCCCACGGTAATATCATCTGCGGGAACCTGCCGGGCGTTGTTTTCCTCAAGCGCCTTATGTAAGTATTGAATAAGAGACAAGGCGCTGGCTTCTGCGGCGGCTTTCGTTCTTGGGTTCCGATAATGGGACAGCTCATCCGGCATGTCCTGAAAACTCCTCCGTCGCCACTTCCTGCATATTTTTTCAGGAAGTCCGGACACCGGATTTATAGTTAGTTGGAAGGTTTTAGAATCCCCTCGCCTAGGGGTGGTAAACGGCTTTTGCGGCCTGGACATGACATCATCCTCCGATTGGGTGAAAAAATAAATGCACGATACGCGCACGATGCCAGGCAATCTGAGATAAGTTAGAAAAAGCCGTTTCGCAATTCTTTACATTATAATAAATTAAACTATGCCGGCGATCGGACTTGAACCGATATGTCCTTGCGGACAGTAGATTTTGAGTCTACCGTGTCTGCCATTTCACCACGCCGGCGCATTTCTGCAACTACTGGTTGCTCTATGAATGTTTTAGTAGTATACTATATCTTAAATAAAAAATCAAGCGCTTTCCGTGAAAAAAGGAGGAGTAAAATGGGAGAAGAAAAGAAAACAAAAAAAGCCGTTGTTTTTCTGGCGGACGGTTTTGAGGAAGTCGAGGCGATCACGCCCATTGATTTCCTGCGGCGAGCAGGCGTCGAAGTTGTTGTTGTTTCACTCAATGACAACGGCATATCCACCGGTTCACACCGGATTTCGATTGTCGCCGATGTAAGTCTCGCTAATTTTGCCGAAGGGTTTGACGCAGACGAGTGGGACGCGGCGCTACTCCCCGGCGGTATGCCCGGAGCTTCAAACCTTGCGGCGTCAGAAACGATTGGCTCCATACTCAAGACGCTTGCTGAAAAAGGCGCGTTCATTGCGGCTATTTGCGCGGCGCCGGTTGTGGTTCTGCATCCATTGGGGCTTTTGACGAAGCGCAGGTTCACCTGTTATCCCGGTCTTGAGAAAACGGCGGTGGGAGCGCGGTGGTCGGAAGATGACATCGTGATTGACGGGAACCTCATCACAAGCAGGGGCGCCGGAACTGCCGGAGTGTGGGCTGCGACAATTATCGAGAGACTTTTGGGCGAGGATGCGGCCAGTAACATAGCGGCGTCCGTGTTAGTCCGGCGCTGATGCGGCGCACCAGGTGTTGACTATGGCGAAATTGCGCGATTCCGAGGAAATCGGAAAAAACATCCTCGCGGATGTGATAAAAAATCCGCCCATACAGGACAGGGAGACGGTTTTTCGCTATTCACACGAACGCCGCCTTGAAAAAGCGCCTCGCACTGTGCGGAATTTCAACCAAACCAAGGGCAACCGTCCGGCTGTTTTCGCAAGGTTAACGGGAAACAGGACAAACGCCACGTTGCTTATTATGATTTTTGTGTTTTGCGTCTTTCTTTCTATTATAAATAGAATGGTTTCCGATAAAAACGTCTATAAACTGGAGGGCAATTCCCTTGCGGTGTCCGCGATGCGGTACGAGGGGAATACATTTGTCGTTATCAAGAAACAGGCGGAAACGGCGGACGCCTATACAGGAGCCGTTGATGTCGCCGTCTCCCCGGAAAAGAGAAGCTCTTCTTCCGAAGAGTCGCCCATCTTCACGAGCCGCATCTACTTTATGCCGGAGGCGAATGAGGAGTTCCGCATTTCCGCGCCGCTGGAAATTGAGTATGCGCTGATCCTTATGCAGACGGAAACAGAGCGGGTGGTTATAAAAACCAAAACGGAATGACCATGAATTCGGTTGCGGGCGTCATTATAGAAGACAGAAAAATCTTCATTGCCAAGCGCGTTGCGAAAGGCGACATGGGAGGACGGTGGGAATTTCCCGGCGGAAAGGTGGAGGATGGCGAGACCGATGAACAGGCGCTTGTTCGGGAATACGAAGAGGAATTCCGCGTCAGGATAAGAGTCGGCGCATATATCGGCGGCGCGGAATTTGAGCGTCATGGGAATCGACATGCCGCGCGGGCGTACGAGGCGGTGTTGTTGGGACGCGATTTCGTTGTATCGGAACATACGGCGTGGCGTTGGGCGCACATTGAAGAAATTGACGCGCTTATTCAACAAAACACGTTCGTTCCTTCAGACGCGCTGCTGGCGCCCTTCATCAAGGCAAGGCTACAATTTTATTGAGATTGAAAGCCCCAAATCAAGGACAGACAGTCCGGCGCCTCCTGAGTTGAAGCTTATGGAATCAAGATATAAAGCGTCCTGAAACGCGCTATATATATACGTATCTCCTATCGCGTTGATCAGGAGCCGCCATGAAACAGAGAGCGCGAAGGCGATGCGCCGTCCAAAAGAGAAGTCGACGAACAGTCCCGGCTCAAGGAAGACTCCGCCGATCAGGTAATCGTTGAATTGCATCTTTCTAATCCAATGGTTGTCAACGCCCACTCCTCGTATGAAAGGGCTTATGTCAAAAGCCAGCCCAACGCCCAAAACGCCCTGTGGCAACGCCACCGGCAAGGTCAGGGAAAAACCCGCGCCAAAAACAATCCATGTCTGATCGTACCCTATGATCCGCCCTTCAAAATATGTTTTGCGAATCGAATCGCTCCATTCATCGTACTGCCCGTTAGAACCAGATGCGTATTGCATATAGCCGTTAAAAGACCCCCACGAAAAATCCATAAAGGACAGCAGTCCGTATACCTTCAACACAACCCTATGGAACACCGGAAATGAGCCGCCCGCCTTGACATCGAACAGCATCATGGTTTCCGTGAAATTATCATGCAACGAAAAATGCGTCAGCCGGTGATCCCGCGTGTCCTGCCAGTCCCTGTCTTCCATAACGCCCGTATTGGACGGAGCGCCGTATTTCACCGACAAATTGGTGAAGAATCCGGCTCGCTGCAAGGGTTTTGAGCGTTCAAAATGAAGCGCATACCCATAATAAAACAGCGGCTTCATGTCCCAGAGCAACTGGCTTAAATAATCGCCCGCGCTGTTTTTGTATACGATCTCTTCGCTCTGCCCATAGAGAAACCCGGCGGAAACCGATGTGGAAAAGGTGTAGGCGCGCGGTTCGGCGTAGAGCGCGGGGCGCAAAAAAAAGACATTGGCAAAAAAAGAAAAAAAGAGTATTATTTCTCGTGATGAATAAAGACGTACATTCATATATCAAACTTATAACCCGCGCGACGCGTATCGCGCTTGCGCTGGGAGCGAGCGCTTTGTGTTCATGCGCTCGCTCAAAAACTGAATTCTTTATATTACCACCACCCACCTATCCTTTGTCAAGATCCACAATCGGCTATGGCGTGATCGTGTCTTCGTACATCAGCCTCTCAAACGCGCCGGAAGAAGGCGGACTTTCCCACGGATACCTGCGCCGCGGCTCCATAGTAAAGGTGCTGGAGCGCAGACTCATCAATAAAGGTACGGAAAATTCGCCGTCAATGCCGGAATCGTGGGTTTTTGTGGAAGGCGGATATCAAGGCTGGCTTTATGAAGAATTGGTCAACGTTTACGATTACGAAGAGCAGGCGAAAACTGCGGCGGAGAAGATAGTGCAATGACAAAACTGCTTATTATATGGCTCGTTCCCCCGGCTATCGGGGCTTTTATCGGCTACGTTACCAACGCGATTGCAATCAAGATGCTTTTCCGCCCTCTTACAGAGAAGCGGTTCCTGGGGATGCGCATACCGTTTACGCCGGGCATATTGCCCAAACAGCGGCATGAGCTTGCCCAAAGCATAGGACGCATGGTTGAACGGGAACTTTTGACGCCGGAGATTGTGCGGCAACGTCTGAGACGGGAAGACGTCCGTTCCGGTGTCGGGGCTAAAATAGCGTTTTTCACCGAAAATCTTTTGACGACGCCACTTTCCCGCCTTTTCGCAAAAAGAAGCGGCGCTTTTGACGGCGCTATAGGCGGCATACTACGGGGATTTTCTCAATCGCCGGCGTTTGAAATCCTGTTTGAAAGCCTCTGGAACCTGCTTGCTGAAAAAGGCAGGGAATACGGCGATAAAACCCTGAGAGAAATCATTGGCGATGCGCATGTCGAAAACATGCGAAAAGACATGGAGCGTACGCTCAACGATGCGATCCAAAACGAAAGCGGCGTTATTGCGGGGCGGGCGTCCGTCATGCTCTACACCGCGTTCCCGCAAATAGCCGGACTCTGCGTTGATTTTCTCAACAGAAAGGATGTCAGAAGGACGCTTGAGGAGCAGGGGCGTATTTTCCTGTCCAGCGCAATCGAAAAATTGGGGAGCGTTCAGCGTTTCTTCGCTTCGCTTGGAAAGTATGACGTAACATTGTCCGAAAAAATGCCCGAAATTATCAGCGATCTCGTCAATCAACTGAAACGTATTCTCGAAAACCCCAATGAACAGCGAAAAATAGCGGAATTTTTCGCGGATTCGACGGAGCGTTTTTTATCCGGCAAGGCAAACAGCGAGCGTATCGCAAAGGCGGCGCTCGATTTTGCGGCAACCTACACAGACAAGCCCTTGAAAGATATTTTTTCAAGCTTTTTTAATGCGGAATCGCCGGAAAATTTTCGCTCTATAAGGGAAAGCCTCTTCGCCGCCATTAAAAACACGCTTTCCGGCAAAGAAAGCGCATCCATAGCAACCGCTGCGGAAAAAACGCCAAAAGCAACGGAATTCCTCGCCAAATTGTTTGAAGAGCGCCATGATTGGACGCTTGCGAGCGTTTTTCTCATCACTCCTGAGAAAAAAGAGGCTCTGGACGCTTTTGTGTGTGAGAAACTACTGGCGCTTGCCGATGAACAGATCGCCAATATTCTGCAATCCGTCAACATACGGACGCTGGTAGCCGAGCGCGTTGACGAACTTGATATGATTCAAGTTGAACACATCATATTGGACATTATGGCGGATCAGCTTAAATGGATAAACATTTTTGGCGCTATTCTCGGCGCGTTTATCGGGATTTTCCAGGCGGCTTTCTCGTGGTTTACCCGCACGTTGTAATTGGGAAAAATTGTATGGAATTTTTTGTAGAAAAAGATGAAAAACAAGGAAAATAAGATGAAAACATTGCATTTTGACTGTTTCGCCGGCATTTCCGGCGATATGACCATGGGCGCTCTAGTTGATCTCGGCGTTGATCCCGAATATCTCAAAGCGGAACTCTCCAAGCTCAACCTTGACGGCTGGAAGCTGAATTTTGTCAAAGAGCGACGGGGCGGAATAACCGGACTCCACGCTGTAGTGGATCTGGGCGGCGATACGAGCCATATCGCCGATGACGAGGAGCGTCACCATCATCATGGAGGGGAGCATAGCCGCCATCACTGCGGACACGATGGACACGATGGACACGCGCACAGCGCGGCATGCAGCGCACATAATCACACGCACGATCATGCGAGCCACGTTCACCGGCGATGGGAGGATATACGCCTCCTCATTACGCGATCTGACATTGCCGAAGGCGCAAAAACCCGCGCATTGGACATTTTTACAAGGATAGCCGAAGCCGAGTCGCAGGTTCACGACACGCCGGTTGAGGATGTGGCGTTCCACGAAGTGGGCGCGCTTGATTCCATTATTGACATTGTGGGCGCCGCAATCTGCCTTGATTTCCTGAACCCGGACAGAATAACCTGCGGCGATGTTGAGCTTGGCGGGGGTGTCGTACACTGCGCCCATGGGGTGTTGCCCGTACCCGCGCCCGCGACTCAGATTCTCATTCGGGGCATGCCGGTGACAACGGGCGGTTTTGACAAGGAAATGACCACTCCGACCGGCGCGGCTATTCTTGCGGCTTCGGTCGACGAGTTTATCACTACGGCGCGTTTTCGGGAATCAAAGACAGGCTTCGGTATCGGTACGCGGAATATGGAGCGCCCCAATTTCCTGCGGGTCTCCCTGCGTGAAGAGACGGGCGAAACCGCGCCCTGGAAAACGGAAACGCTCACCCTTGTTGAGGCGGCCATTGACGACATGACTGGCGAGGCGTTCGGCTTCCTGATGGAGAGCCTGTTCGAGGCTGGCGCCCTTGACGTCACCCTTTCTCCATGCGTCATGAAAAAGTCCAGACCCGGGACCATTGTCTCAATTCTCGCCAATGCGGAGCGCCTTGACTCGGTGCGGCGCGCGCTTTTCCACCGTTCCTCGACCATAGGGTTTCGAGAAATAGAGGCGCGGCGCCTGTACCTCGAAAGACGCGAGGAAACGCGGAGCGGCGAATTCGGCGCTACGCGAGTGAAAACCGCGTTCTGGGACGGAGAGCCGTTTCGCGCCAAGATGGAGGCTGACGACCGCGCCCGTATTGCGCGGGAGAAAAACTGTACGCTTGATCAGGCATGAGATTTTCAGAAATCCCCATTGCTTTTCTTGGGGCGTTTAATTATATTAGTAATTGGTCCTGTTTCAAAACAGTTCTGAAACAGGCTTGGGAAAAAGCGGTTAAGCCTGCCAGCAAGCCAACCTGCTTTTCCACTTAAATCTAAGGAACCTTCATGAAGGATGATAGACAAAATAGATATAAAATTCGTTCCACAACTGTTTTGGCGGTGCGTAAAGACGGAAAAGTAGCCTTGGCCGGAGATGGGCAGGTTACGATGGGTGAAACCGTGATGAAAAACAATGCGCGAAAAGTGCGGCGCATCATGGACGGAAAGGTGCTGTGCGGTTTTGCGGGAGCCACCGCAGACGCATTCACTTTATTTGACCTCTTTGAGACAAAGCTTAAAGAGTATTCGGGCGATCTCCTGCGCGCCGCGGTGGAGCTTGCCAAAGACTGGCGCACGGACAGAAATCTGAGGCGACTTGAAGCGTTGCTCCTGGTAGCGGACAAGAGCAAAACGTTGCTCATTTCTGGCACCGGCGATGTGATAGAGCCGGCGGAAAATGCCCTTGCAATCGGTTCCGGCGGGAACTACGCTTATGCTGCGGCCCTCGCCTATCTTGAGAGCAGTTCTTTTTCCGCCGCTGAAATAGCGAAAAAAAGTCTTGCCATAGCGGGAAACATCTGCATCTACACCAACAACAACATTGTTGTGGAAGAACTATAGGAGAAAAAATGAGCGACGTAAAATCCAGCAAGCAAAACAGCGCCACCTTTGACAAGTTGACGCCGAAAGAAATAGTCGCGGAGCTTGACAAATACATTGTGGGACAGAAAAAAGCCAAACGCGCGGTCGCGGTGGCGCTGAGAAACCGCATCCGCAGACTCAAGTTGGATGATGAAATAAAGGAAGATATAACGCCGAAAAACATCCTGATGATTGGCCCCACAGGCGTTGGGAAAACCGAGATTGCGCGGCGGCTTGCAAAACTCGCCGGCTCTCCGTTTATCAAGGTGGAAGCCACCAAGTATACGGAAGTCGGCTATGTGGGACGGGATGTTGAATCTATGATACGCGATCTCATGGCGGCGGGTGTCGCCATGGTGAAGCAAGAGATGCAGGAATCCGTGGTCGCCGAGGCTGAAAAGAGAACCGAGGATGCGTTGCTTGACTTGCTCTTTCCCCATAAAAAGCGCAAGGAATCGAGAAAAGCCAGCGGCCCCATTGTGCGTCCGGTCGGCGCGTTTTCCTTTAACAACGATGGGTCAGAAGGTCCCGGCCCTTCCATCATGGGAACGGCGATTCAGGTGGGCATTCCGGTCTTTGACAAGAAAGCCGCAAAAGAAGAGGACGCTCAACCGGAAGAACCGGCGCAGGACAACCCTGCGGATCGGGCGACGCGGGAAAAGTTGCGGGAAATGCTCCGCGCCGGCAAAATGGAAGACAGCAGCGTGGAGATCACTGTAAGCCAAAATTTCCAGTTTCCCGGCATTGAGGCTATGGGAGGCGGTCTTGAAGACCTTGAGTCAAGTCTTTCCGGCGTTTTCAACGCCTTTGGCGGAGGACAGAAGCGCAAGCGCGTCACCGTAGCCCGCGCCCGCGAAATTATTATGGCTGAAGAGACCGACAAGCTCATCGACCGCGAGCGGGTAAGCGACGAAGCCCGGCAACGGGTTGAGCAGACCGGCATTATCTTCATTGACGAGATTGACAAGATCGCCGTAAAAGGCGAACGAGGCGGCGGACAAGATGTATCCCGCGAGGGCGTACAACGCGACATCCTCCCGATTGTGGAAGGTGCTACGGTCAACACCAAGTGGGGGCAGGTCAACACGGATCATATCCTCTTCATCGCGGCGGGCGCGTTCAACATAAGCAAACCTTCGGATTTGATTCCCGAATTGCAGGGACGCTTCCCGCTTCGGGTGGAGCTTGACGCCCTGGGCAAAGACGACTTCCTGCGCATCCTCACCGAGCCGAAAAACGCCCTCACCAAACAGTATCGTGAACTGCTTGGAACCGAAAGCGTCGAGATTGAATTCACCGCCGAAGCCATTGAACACCTCGCGGAACTCGCCGCCGAGGTCAACAACCGCCTTGAAAACATCGGCGCGCGCAGGCTTCATACCATCATGGAAGCGCTTCTGGATGAACTTTCTTTTGACGCGCCGGATATAGCGCCAACACACGTGGTCATCGACAAAGACTATGTGGATGAAAAACTCATAGATTTGGTGAAAGATCAAGATTTTGGAAGGTATATACTGTAAACATACGGCAAACGGCGTTGCAAACGAAGGAAAAATATGGCGGAGAAAAAACCGTACAAAGGGCGCAAGCCCTGAGTGCGGTTTTTCACAGCCCCGATCCCCGAATTGGTCTAAATATATATTTTTGTATAATCCTATTTTGTCCAAATGATGTGTTGATATTGTTGAACATAATAATCAGAGTGGCGGCGGTTTTTGAGTTACAGCCGTAGCGTCTGGCTGAAAGTTGCGCTTTTTTACAAAAAAATAAAAAAACACTTGACAAGAGAGGAAAACCGTTATTTAATGTGTACGTCCACTCTAGCGTGGACGTACACATTTTTTTTCTGGAGGACTTTTATGAAAGTGTTAAAGAAGAACATTCTCCTTGCAACGGCGGCTCTTTTGCTTCTAACCGTGATCTGTTCTGGTTGCAACAAAAAGAGTGGCAGTCAGGAAAGCCTGGGGGGGGGGGGGGTAGACCCGCTGACAAGGCGTCTATAGGAATCGCCATGCCGACCCGTTCATCTCAGCGGTGGATTTCAGATGGAGAAAGCGTTAAATCCGGCATTGAGGCGCTCGGATATTCCGGTGATCTTCAGTACGGCGACGACATCATCGAAAATCAGGTCGCGCAACTCGAAAACATGATCACCAAGGGCGTAAAAGCGTTGGTTATCGCGTCCATTGACGGTGAATCGCTCACTGCGGTTTTGGAAAAAGCTCATGAGGCGGACATTCCGGTTATCGCCTATGACCGGCTCATCAGGAATAGTCCTTATGTGGATTATTATGTGTCCTTTGACAACTACAAGGTTGGCGAGCAGATGGGACATATCCTCATAAAAGGGCTTCAACTTGACAGCGCGACGGCGGACAATCCCGAAGTGATTGAGGTGTTCGGCGGTTCGCCGGATGACAACAACGCCTACTTCTTTTACAACGGCGCTATGGATGTACTCAAACCGTACTTTGACAAAAATGTCCTCGTCATCGGGTCAGGGCAGCAAGGCATGGATAGAGTCGGAACACTCCGTTGGGATGGCGCCACGGCCCAGGCGCGTATGGACAACCTGCTATCGGCGTATTACACCGGACGGACCATAGACGGTGTGCTTTCTCCCTATGACGGCATCAGTCTGGGCGTCATTTCTTCCTTAAAGGGAGTCGGGTACGGCGGCGCCGGAAAGCCCATGCCCATAGTGGGCGGACAGGACGCGGAATTGCCTTCCATCAAGTCTATCCTCGCGGGCGAACAGTACGCGACCGTTTTCAAAGACACCCGTTCCCTTGCGGCGGCGACCGTGAAAATGCTCCAAGCCATTCTGGAAGGACGGCAACCCGAGGTGAACAATACCACGGATTATGAGAATGGAAGCATGAAAGACGGCAAGAAATATATTGTGCCTTCCATGTTGCTCCAGTCCACGGCTATTTACAAGGAAAATGTAAAGAGCGCGCTGGTGGATGAAACCGGTTATTACAAAGCCGCAGATTTGGGACTGTAGTTTTAGGGAACGCGATAGAAATTGGAGAATAGGAAGAAGCTGTCTAATGCGATTCACAACGAGAAGGCTCACTTCTTTAGAGACGCTCCGCCTGTTCCCCAATTTTCGCGCCCTATAAGAGAGGTGTTTTTATGAATGACGCCGCATACTTGCTGGAAATGAACCATATCACAAAGACGTTTCCCGGTGTAAAGGCTCTGGACAATGTAAACTTACAGGTTAAACAGCGGGAAATACACGCTTTGGTCGGCGAGAACGGAGCGGGAAAATCAACGCTGATGAAAATCTTGAGCGGCGTGTACCCTTACGGGACATATTCGGGAGATATTGTCTTTAACGGCCAAGTGTGCGCCTTTCCCGATATTCAGCGCAGCGAAAAAATGGGAATCGCCATTATTCATCAGGAATTGGCGTTAAGCCCCTATCTTTCCATAGCGGAAAATATCTTTTTAGGGCATGAAAAGGCGAAGCGGTTTATAATAAACTGGGATAAAACCAAAGAAGAAGCGCTGGTCTATATGCAACGGCTGGGTTTGAACGAAAATCCCAACACGCCGGTGAACAAGCTGGGCGTGGGAAAACAGCAACTCGTTGAAATCGCAAAAGCGCTTGCCAAGGATGTCAAGTTGCTGATCCTTGACGAGCCGACCGCCGCGCTTAACGAGAAGGACAGCGAGAACCTCTTGCAGCTTTTGAGGGAATTAAAAAATCAGCACGGCATATCGTCAGTGCTTATCACCCATAAGCTGAATGAAGTCGCGGAAATCGCCGACAGCATCACCATTCTGCGGGATGGCAAAACGATTGAAACACTTGAGGTTGATAAAAAGAAAGGGATTTCCGAGGAACGGATAATAAAAGGCATGGTAGGCCGGGAAATAACCGACCGTTTCCCCAGACGGGACGCGATTCCGGGCGACGTAATCTTTGAAGTGAAAAACTGGACGAGCTATCATCCTGAAAACCCCGGACGGAAAATACTGGATGGCATCAATTTTTACCTCCGCGCAGGGGAAGTGGTGGGGCTTGCGGGGCTTATGGGCGCAGGGCGCACCGAACTTGCCACGAGTCTTTTCGGCAAATTCTATGGCAAAAGCATTTCGGGCCGCATACTCATTGACGGCAAGGATGTGAACCTCAACTCCATCCCAAAATCCATTGAGCATGGAGTCGCCTATGTTACCGAAGACCGCAAGGAATATGGGCTTGTTTTAATAGAAGACATCAAGCGAAACATCACGCTCGCTAAATTAAAAAAGATTGCGAATAGAAATGTCATTGACGAGCAACGAGAAGTGCGGGAGAGCGAAGGACTCCGAAAAAAACTGAACATCAAAACGCCGTCCATCTTGCAGCTTGCGGGCAATCTTTCAGGCGGCAATCAGCAGAAGGTCGTACTTGCCAAATGGATATTCACGGATCCCCGCATCCTGATCCTTGATGAGCCGACGCGGGGCATTGATGTCGGGGCGAAATACGAAATTTACACTATTATCAATATGCTTGCTGGAGCGGGAATGGCGTGTCTCCTCATTTCCTCGGAAATGCCGGAAATAATCGGCATGAGCGACCGCATCTATGTGATGAGCGAAGGGCGCATCACCGGGGAACTTCCCGGAAGAACCGCGACGCAAGAAGAAATAATGGGACATATTATTCAATCTTAAATGAGGGTATGAAATGAACACGTCGCTTAGTATTCTGAAAAAGAATTTTAGACATTACGGCATGATTATCGCTCTTGTAGCGGCGATGATCTTCTTCGGCATTTTAACCAACGGGGTGCTTTTTCGTCCGGTGAACCTGACCAATCTCGTGTTGCAAAACAGCTATGTGCTTATCCTTGCGGTGGGCATGATGCTCTGTATTCTTACGGGCAACATCGATCTTTCCGTCGGTTCGGTTGTGGCGTTTGTGGGCGCCGTATCCGCGATGATGATGGTAAAAGCGAACATGAATCCTTTTTTGGCCATGTTCATTTCCCTTCTCATTGGAGGTCTTATCGGCGCGTGGCAGGGAGTCTGCATCGCCTTTTTCCGTATGCCTGCCTTTATCGTAACGCTTGCGGGGATGCTGGCGTTCCGGGGTCTCGCCCAGGTTATCCTGAAAGGGCAATCCTATGGTCCGTTTCCCAGGGTGTTTCAGTCTCTCTCATCAGGCTATATCGCGGACCCGTTTGGAGGCGTCAGTCTGGGAAGCGTCAATCTGCATATTCTCACCTTGATTATCGGGATGGTGATTTCCGCACTGATCGCGGCCGGGCAGATGCGGGAGCGGAAGCGTCAACAGCGGTACAATTTCGATCTGCTGCCCCGCAGCATCTGGATAGCGAAGCTGATCTTTTTGATTGCGGTGATCATGGCGTTCTCCATTGTGTTCGCCTTGTATCGCGGCATTCCGAACATCCTCGTCCTTCTGGGGTGCTTGATCGTCTTCTACCATTTTGTTACTACCAAGACGGTGCAGGGGCGTCATATCTACGCTCTGGGCGGCAGCGTGAAAGCCGCGAAACTTTCGGGCATTAAAACGGAACAGGTGATGTTTTGGGTGTACGCGAATATGGGTGTTATCGCGGCGCTGGCGGGCATGGTCTTTGCGGCGCGGCTCAATGTCGCCACTCCCAAAGCGGGTCAAAACTTTGAGCTTGACGCTATCGCCGCTTGTTACATTGGCGGCGCGTCCACCACCGGCGGCATCGGAACTATCATCGGCGCCATTGTGGGCGGGCTGTTTATGGGCGTGCTCAACAACGGCATGTCGATTATCGGGGTCAGCATAGACTGGCAGTATGCGATCAAGGGGTTTGTACTCCTTGCGGCGGTGGGTTTCGATCTGTACTCAAAGATGAGGCCCGCTGGAGACGCTTCCCTCCCCAAACGCGGCTTTTCTATCTTCGGACTCCAGTTTGATTTAAAGAAGGACTGACACCGTGTCGCGGCGGCGGCGAAAAAAAGACGCATTCCGCTTTGAAGCGAGAGGCGTGAAACATCTTGCAAGCGCCGCGTCATTTACAAAGAAGAGCAAGTGGCATATGAAAAGCGTCAAGCAAGTTTAAAAAAGGAGAGTTTATGGATGAGAGAGTAAAACAGGCGATTGTTGAGGGGAGAACGTCCCTCGGCATTGAACTCGGTTCCACCCGCATCAAAGCCGCGTTGATTGATGATCGCTATTCGATCATCGCATCGGGCAGCCATGAGTGGGAAAACCAACTCGCAGACGGCGTGTGGACGTACTGTCTTGACGATGTATGGAATGGAATTCAGGACAGTTTCCGCAAACTGGCGGCTGACGCGCAGACTCGTTGCGGCGCGCCGCTTGTTGCGGTGGGATCAATCGGCGTTTCCGCCATGATGCATGGGTACCTCGTATTCGGCGCTGACGAGAAACAGCCTGTCCCGTTTCGTACATGGCGCAACACCATGACGGAACAAGCGGCTGCGGAACTTACCGGTTTGTTCCAATTCAACATCCCCCAGCGGTGGAGCGTAGCCCATCTGTACCAGGCGATTTTGAATAATGAAGAACAGGTAAAAAACATCTCGTTTATGACCACGCTCGCTGGTTACGTGCATTGGAGGCTGACCGGTGAAAAAGTCCTGGGCATAGGCGACGCCTCCGGTGTGTTCCCCATCGACAGCGCGATGAACGCCTACAACCGGCGGATGCTGGAGCAGTTCAACGTCCTCGCCGGCGGCAAGGGATTCGGGCGGAGGCTTGAAGACCTGTTGCCCCGCGTCTTAAACGCCGGCGAAAACGCCGGATTACTCACCGAAGAAGGCGCGAAACTGCTCGATCCGTCCGGCGTTCTGAAAGCCGGCGTTCCGTTCTGTCCGCCGGAAGGAGACGCCGGAACAGGCATGGTCGCCACAAACAGCGTAGCCGAACGCACCGGCAATGTTTCCGCCGGCACCTCGATATTCGCAATGATTGTGCTGGAAAAGGAATTGTCAAAGGTATGGACGGAAATAGACATGGTTGCCACACCCGCCGGAAAGCCAGCGGCAATGGTACACTGCAACAACTGCACGTCCGACCTTGACGCATGGATACGTCTGTTCAGAGAACTGACCGGACTTTTCGGCGTGACTATAGACAAGTCCGCTTTTTATGACGCCCTGTATTACAAGGCGCTGGAAGGCGACCCGGATTGCGGCGGTCTCCTCTCGTACAATTACTACGGCGGCGAGCCGATTGCGGGTTTGGAACAGGGGCGCCCCCTGTTCGCGCGTACGCCGGACAGCGACTTCACGCTGGCAAACTTCATGCGCGTCCTTTTGTTTTCCGCAATGGGTACGCTGAAACTCGGCATGGATATTCTCACCGGCAAAGAAGGCGTCCGCCTTGACCGGCTTCTGGGTCACGGCGGCTTGTTCAAAACAAAAGGCGTAGGGCAACGGTTAATGGCGGCGACGCTGAATGTCCCGGTCGCGGTGATGGATTCGGCGGGCGAAGGCGGCGCGTGGGGCGCAGCGCTTCTTGCGGCGTATATGCGCCTCAAGCGGGAAGGCGAGACGCTGGAAGCGTTTCTTGCGGACAACGTTTTCGCAAAAAACGCGGGTGTCTGTATGAAACCTGACGCTCAAGACGTGAAAGGTTTTGAAACCCTCATAAAACGCTACATCAAAGCCCTTCCCCTTGAAAAAGCCGCCATAGATTTTTTTTAAAGCGCGTCTTTCAAAGAGTGGAACATGGCGGCGGCGCTAAAGAACGTATCTAAAAGAGCGAGCTAAATAAAAGGCGTTGAATCATGAGGTGGTGTATAGCGTTGCTTATAACGCCGCGTTTCAAGAGATTTTTTGCAATGAATTTTCGCCGGACGGCGCCGCCTGTTGGCGCGTTGAACGGCGCATACTAAAATATCAGGAGGTGTGTTGTTATGATTGATCTAAAAAAATACGAGTTCTGGTTTATCGTAGGAAGCCAGGATCTCTACGGAGAAGAAACGTTGAGGCAGGTCGAAGCGAACGCCCGAATCATGGCTGATGAACTCGCCAAAGACCCGTTGTTGCCCGGAACGCTGATACTAAAACCAGTCGCGGCGACTCCGTCCGTCATTCGGAAATTGTTCGCCGATGCGAACATGGCGGCGAATTGCGCGGGCGTGATTACATGGATGCATACATTTTCGCCATCGAAAATGTGGATACAGGGACTTGCGGTGAACCGGAAGCCTCTGCTCCACTTGCACACCCAGTTTAACCGCGACATTCCCTGGGATTCGATAGACATGGATTTTATGAATCTCAACCAGTCCGCGCACGGGGATCGGGAACACGGCTATATCTTTGCGCGGATGCGCCTGCCGAGGAAAGTCGCAGCCGGGTTTTGGCGGGACAGTGAAGTCAGGCGGCGCATTGGCGTGTGGATGCGAGCCGCAGCGTCGCGGAGCGCCGGCATTGAGTCGCCGGTTATGCGTTTCGGCGATAATATGCGGGAAGTCGCCGTTACGGAAGGCGACAAGGTGGAAGCCCAGATAACGTTCGGCTGGCAGGTGAATACGTGGGGCATAGGCGATCTCGCGGCCCGTTACAGGGATGCGAGCGACGCGGACGCGGAAAAGCTGGTTCGGGAATACGAAGACGCCTACGAATTCGCGCCGGAACTCAAGTCTCACGGCAAGGAGCGGAACGCCGTGCTGGAACAGGCTAAGATAGAAATCGCCCTCAAAGCGGCGCTCGCTTCTGAAGGGGCGGGAGCGTTCACCACGACATTTCAAGATTTGCACGGACTTCCCCAGCTTCCCGGTCTTGCCGTACAACGCCTTATGGCGCAGGGCTATGGCTTTGGCGCGGAAGGCGACTGGAAGCAAGCTATGTTGCTCCGCTCCGCCAAAGTGATGGCTGAAGGGTTGCCCGGAGGCGTCTCTTTTATGGAGGATTACACGTACCACTTTGAGCCGGGCAAAGAAGCGGCGCTGGGAGCGCACATGCTTGAAGTCTGCCCTTCCATAGCCAGCAAGAAGCCCCGCGTTGAGGTGCATCCGCTGGGCATAGGCGGCAAAGCCGCGCCGGCCCGTCTGGTTTTTGACGCTGCTCCCGGAGAAGCGGTGTTGGCTACGCTAATCGATTTGGGGAATCGTTTCCGCATGATCGTGAATGAGATTAACACGATTGCCATTGAAAACGCCATGCCCCGGCTTCCGGTGGCGCGGGCGTTGTGGCATCCCTATCCCTCGTTGCAAAAAGCCGCAGAGTCGTGGATACTTGCAGGAGGAACCCACCATTCGGTGTATGCGTCCGCGCTGACTGTAGAACATTTCCGTGACTGGGCTGAAATGATGGGCATTGAATGTGTGGTTATTGACAAGGATACAACGCCGTCTCGCCTGAGGGATGAACTGCGTTGGGGCGAAGCCTATTGGACGCGCTATGGACGCTTATAAGACATTGCGGGAAGAGGCGTGGGAAGCGAATGTGGAGATTCCCCGGCGCAACCTGGCGATATACACGTGGGGCAATGTCTCGGCGCTTGATCGAGAGCGGGGGGTTTTCGCCATAAAGCCTTCCGGCATCGCCTACGATGATTTGACGCCGGAATCAATGGTTGTTGTTGATATGGACGGCGCCGTGGTGGACGGCTCATTGCGCCCTTCATCGGATACGGAAACGCATCGAATACTGTACCGTGATTTTCCGTGCGCAGGCGGCGTCACCCACACCCATTCGCCATACGCAGTCGCGTGGGCGCAGGCGCGGCGTCCTGTTCCCGTATTCGGTACGACCCACGCGGACCATGGCGCCGAGGCTATCCCCTGTACGGCGATGATGGATGTTGACGCTGTGCGGAACAATTACGAGTTGGAAACCGGACTCCTCATCGTTAAAACATTCCATGAGCAGAACAAAGACCCCGCCTTGACGCCGATGGTTCTGGCCGCCGGGCATGGACCATTTGCATGGGGGAAGAGCGCCGCCGATTCGGTGTACCACGCGGCTGTGCTGGAGGAAATCTGCAAGATGGCGTCGCTTACCCTGAATCTGAATCCGTGCGCGGAGCCGCTTCCAGAGCATCTCATTAAGAAGCATTGGGAGCGCAAACACGGCGAGACCGCCTATTACGGACAAAAGAAAGGGTGATGGCGCGGCAGGCAATCGCAGTTGAAAACCGGCGCCGGCGGCATAACCAGTGGAAAAAAGCGGATGTTCCTTTACTGCGGCTGTTTCAAAAAACGGCGCCTACAGGGTGTGTTTTGAAACAGCCTCGCACAGCCTCGCTTGTTTTTTTATATACATGTCAACCATTGCTCATCCGATCCGCCAGGCGGCGAAGCGCAAGCAACGCTGTCATGCGGCGCACCGCTATTTTACCAGTAATTATAAGTTTATTCTTAATTTCGTTATTGTTGCTATTTATTTGATCATTCATAATATAATGAGCCAATTTCAAAACGCGAACTACATTCGGGTTAGTTCTGAAATTGGCTCCTGGTATAAATCTTGAAAAGATGGATATTTCTCAAATGCCACGCGACAAACATATCCTACAGCGCCGCGCTTGCGTGCCTGCTTGCGTGGCAGTTGATGTTGACCGCCGCCGGAAGCCCCGCAATGTGGGTGGGCATGGTTTCGATTGCGGCGAAGAGCGCGGTCGTTCTCCCTCCAAATCCAGCGGGTCCAATGCCAAGCGCGTTTATCTTTTCCAGCAGTTCTTTCTCCATATCCGCATAGACCGCGTTGGAATGATGCGTTCCAAGCGGGCGGAGCAGGGCTTTTTTGGCAAGCAGAGCGGCTTTGTCAAAGCTGCCGCCTATGCCAACTCCCACGATGATGGGCGGGCAGGGGTTTGCGCCAGCCTTTTTCACGGTTTCCAGCACAAAGTTGATCACTCCGTCCCTGCCGTCGCCGGGGTTTAACATGGCGACGCGACTCATATTCTCGCTGCCAAAGCCTTTGGGCGCAACCGTAACCGCAACCCCGTCGCCCGCAACAAAATCAAGGTACACAAGCGCTGGCGTATTGTCGCCTGAATTACACCGCTCAAGAGGATCCGTCACAACAGACGCCCGGAGACAACCTTCTCTACACGCCTGTCTCACTCCTTCGTCAACAGCGGCGTAAACGCACCCTTCAATGTGCGCGTCGCGTCCTATTTCAAGAAACACGCAAGCCATGCCCGTATCTTGGCAAACCGGCATGGAATGTTCCGCCGCGATTTCAAAATTCTCAATAATCGCGTCAAGCATATCCACCGCTATCGGGTAGGTTTCATGATTCCGGCATTCCCGTATACAGTCGCGCACATCGGCGGGCAGACGCACATTCGCTTCAATGAAAAGCCGTTTTACGGTTTCGGTCAAGAGCGACGCATGGATAATCCTCATAATTGCGGCGCCTTATGTTATAAGGCGAACATCCTGTTGAGGAAGCGGGATGGAAAGCCCGGCCGCTTCAATTTTTTCCTTGATAAGGCGCATGTGCTTCCAGTACACATCCCAGTACACATCAGCAGACGCCCAGGCCCTCAAAAGAATATTCACCGAGCTGTCGCCCAGGGATTGCACCACAATTTGAGGAGCGGGATCTTGCAGGAAACGCGGCTCCGCATCCACAATTTCACGCATGACGCGATACGCCGTGTCAATGGAATCTCTGTAGGATATGCCGATCACCAGATCCATGCGCCGCTTGGCGCTCCGGCTGTAATTCTTTATGGGATTTCTCCATATAGCGGAATTCGGGGCTGAAATCAGAACGCCGTCCGGCGTTTCAAGTTTTGTGGTGAAAAGATCGAAGTCCTTGATCGTGCCCATAAAACTGTCGAATTCGATAAAATCGCCCCTGCGGTACGATTTCAGCACAAGCAGTACGATGCCTGCCGCTATGTTTCCCAGCGTGTCTTTTAACGCAAGCCCCACCGCAACGCCAGCGGTTCCCAGCAAAGCGACGAGTCCAGTCGCGTTGACGCCGAAGACATCCAGAATCATGATGAGACATACGATGATAAGCGCGTATTTCAGCGCCCTCCGCAAGAGCGCCAGCAGAGTGTCGTCAATATGAACGTCGCTTGCGCCTATATGCTTGATCAGTTTTCGGAAAATATTGTAAATAATGATTCCCGCAATAACAATAATGACGGCGTTGAACAGTTTGTACCCTGCTAAAAAGAGAGCGTCTTTATGAGCGTTCAAAAAATTAAAAATCACCTCGATCATGGTCTTTGCCTCTCGCTTATTTCTTGTATCGCCTCTTTCAGCGCTTTTTCCACCAGCGCTTTGGGAGGCTTTACAATGTCCCCCATTTCCTGGAGATGTTTTGCCACGCGACGCGCGGCTTCTATATCAGCTTTCGCCCTGTGGTACGCCTCGTCACGGGAGAGGGCGACGCGGGCGACGCCTTCTTTGATCGCGGTTTCCGCGACATCGGCCGCTTCCTGGGCGAACAGATCCGTTTCGTTCATTGTCGCTATGATGTTGTCCGGTGAAATGCCCCGCTGTTCTGAAAACTCCGCTATGCTGCGGCTGCACCGGATAACCATGGCGTCTGTGATCTTGTGGCTGCGGACGAGGAGGGCGCCTTTGAGGATGCCGGGAAAACAGATGGCATTGTTCACCTGATTGGGGAAATCGCCGCGTCCGGTGGCGACAATGAACGCGCCTTCTTCCTTTGCCGCATGAGGCCAGATTTCCGGCGTCGGATTCGCGCATGCGAACACAATCGCTTTATCCGCCATGGAACGCACCCACGCCCGCTTAACCGTGTCGGGTCCTGGCGCGGACAGAGCGATGAGAACGTCGGCGTTTTTCACCGCTTCTTCAACTGCGGCAATCCTCTGGGGATTGGTTTTGAGGCAGAGTTCCCACTGCCTGTAAGCGCGAGGATCGTTTTCGATGTCGCTTCTGCCGGCATGAAGACCGCCATTGACATCAAACAGCGCGATCTTGCCGGGGTCTCCGCCAGCCTCCATGATGAGGCGGGCTGTCGCAACATTCGCCGCGCCTGCGCCGAGCGACACGATGCGGACGCCGCCAAGCGTCTTGCCCGCGAGTTTTAAGGCGTTGACAAGGCCGGCCAGTATCACACACGCGGTTCCCTGGGCGTCATCATGCCATACCGGAATATCGCAGGATTCGCGCAGTTCGTCCAGTACCCTGAAACAATTCGGCTGGCTTATATCCTCAAGATTCACCGCGCCGAAGGAGTGTTGGCACATCTTCACGAACTCAATGAGTTTTTCGGGATCGTTTTTGCCATCCTTGTCCCGCGAATCAACGCACAGCGCCGTCGCGTCAACGCCGCCCAAATACTTCATGAGCAACGCCTTGCCCTCCATAACGCCGAGTCCGCCAGCCGGCGTACAGTCGCCGTCTCCCAACACGCGGGTTGAGTCGGAAACTATCGCAACCAGGTTGCCGCGATTCGAAAGCGCGAAGGACATGTCATTATCATCCCGAATCACGGTGGAGATTTTCGACACGCCCGGCGTGTACCATGCGTTGAACCAACCCGGACCCTCAATCGCGCACTTGGGAATGGTCTGCATTTTCCCGTTGTAAAAACCATGCAAGGCAAGGGAGATGTTTTTGAAAAACAGGGTTTTCGCCCGCGATCTTTCCTCCCCGGTAAAGTGGGGAGGAAAGAAATCGTCTATTCTGTCTAATTCTATGCTAGAAGACATAGATTCTTAAACCTCCGGTGATGCGGAAGAGGAGCGTCTCCACGCCGGTAACTTCGGCTTCGACATCGGTTGAGACAAACCAAAGCTGCGGCTCAACGTACAGCGAGATATTGCGGAACATTTTCATTTTCGGAATGGATATCTTCGGAAATTCAAGTTGCAGGATCAAAGCCGGCAGAATAGTGGGCGATCCGCTTTGCGTCTCAGTGAAATAGGAGAAGTTCGCTCCCACCGCCGCAGACAGACTCAGCCAACTCCAATCCGGCCCGCCGAACGAGCCGAAATTCAGGGCATATACGCCGGCGAGTAGTTTCAATCCAAAAACATTGCCGTAGAACCGCGGATTATTTTCTCCGAACGCGGCGTATTGCTTCTTGGTGAATTGCCCGTACTGGAACTGCAACTTCACGTTGTCGTCAAAGAAGGAAAGCCCGGCGCCTATGTCCCACAGAGTGCCGCCGAGGAAATGACCGTCAACATACATGCCCTGCATAAAGCCGGGAACTTCGTAGGACTCCTTGCTCCCACTCCTCAATGCAAAGTGAGCCGAATTCACTTCCACATCATCGGTGACGATGCCGGTGAAACTTATGGTTTGATTGTACCGTCCGCCCGCTCCCGGAGAAATAAGCGTTATCACCGGCGGCGTTTTGTTTATCTGCACCAATGTTTTGGTAACTGCGGTTTCCCCATTTTTCATCACCGCCTTGATGAGCAGGTAGTACATTCCCTGTTCCATATCCCAATCCTCAATGCGATATTCCCACGCGCCTTTCTTTTTCATGGCGACCCGCTGAAAGGTCTTTCCATCGTCAAAACTTATCTCCACAAGAACTGGAACTTTCGCCTCAACCTCGGCTTTCGCGGCTTTTGACGCCTTTTTATCGGCAAGCGCAGCCAGATCGTCCTCGCTCAACACATAACCCGCCATCCCTCTGAGATACGGCCTCTGATAGGCGTAGTCGCCCATGGTGAGCGTGTCGATGGTTATCCACGGACCCGTCCTCTTGTATTCAATCATGCGGGGATAGGAAATCGTTTCCCCATGGCCGTCAAAGTCGCTCTTTATCACTATCGTATTGGTGTCTGGAACAAGCCCCGTGTTTTCGTCAAGGGTAAACCGGAAATAACCGGCGTTTGTTACGGGAGCGGCGTCAATCACAACTCCATTCACCTCAAGCGAAACGTTGCTCGCCTTATCCGCTCCTCCAACATATCCATACAGGTTGAACTGCCCTTGCATGGTCTCTCCGTTCATGGGATATAGAACCTCAATAAAGTTGGGATTCTTGTCTTTCATCAATTCAATATACCGGGAAGCGCGGGATATATTGCCCGCCTTGTCGGTCGCCTGTATGTCAAGGCTGTAGAGTCCATCGGGCAAATCGGAAATGTCAAGCGTTTCAATCAATATGGAATCAGGCTCCCGTACAAGACCGGTCAGATGATCGGGAATCGGGGCGCCTTCCGTACTGCGGACGCTGATGACAACATTTTCCAGACTTATGGCGTCGCTCGCCTGCCCGGATATGTTCACTTGACCAACCGTACTAACGCCATCAACCGGCCTTTCAATCATCAAGATCGGCGGCGTGTTGTCAACATTGATGAGGCTCGAATACAAGCCGATGATGTTGTACTTGTCCCAAACCTTGATGAACACGACGTGAGTGCCGTCTTTCAGGATTTTAGTGTCGAAGCGATACGTCCAATCCGTGGTTCCATTGGTGTTGTCATACGACAACCCGTTGTCAAAAGACACCTGCACCAAGGCTATGTCGTTTTTATCGGACGCCGTTCCCTGTATCTCCAAAATTCCGGCGTTCACCATATCAAAGGCGGGGCTTTCCATAGCGGCTTTCGGCTCCTCCAGGGATATCCTGAAATTGCGCGTCATGGGTTCTCCGCGTATGCCGTATACATCTTCCGCTGAAATGGTGATATAGTGTTCGTTATCGGTAAACTGTAAAAGCTCAAGGGGAATGCTGTAGGCGTTCTTGACTTCCATCTCGGTTTCCGGACCATCGTCAATGGAGTACCATATCTTCGCAACCGCGTCGTCATCGTACACCACGCCGCTCATCGCGAAATCAGCGATGATGATCTCGTTCTCTTCCGGCAGGTTGATTTCCAGAGATGGAATGTCCGTTGTCTGGTCTATTTCGAATTCCGTCCATGAATCCAGCGTACCAACATTTCCTGAAGCGTCGATGAAATGGAATTGCATGTTGTCAAGCAACGGATATTCTTCTACGCCGATAAACATGCTGATGAAATAAGAGGACTGATCTATAGGCGTTGTAAATCCCTCAACGCCAGCCGCGTCATCCGCCGCCGCTTCCTCCGCGCCGGGCTTTTTGTAGATTGCGGACGCGAACCGCCCTTTTTCGGCGACCTCAATGCCGATGAGTATCTTGCCGTTCACTTTGACCGGCTCTCCGTCGATCACGCAGGGAACAATGAGCCGCGCCGCCGGCGGCGCCGTGTCTTTGTAAACAACGAAACTCACCTCGCTGGTTTTGTCCGCCTTGTCTTTTGTTTTGACGCTCACGGTGACAAGACCGTCCGGTACGCCGCTGATGTCCAGCGTCGCGTCTGTTGAGTCAAGGGGCAGCCACTCGCCGCTTAAATTCAGCGAATAAACCGTTTCCTGTATCTCGTTGCTGTCGTCAACCTCAAACCGTATATGGATGTCGTTTTGAACCCAGATACCGCCCGGTTCGTCAAGCAAGACGATAGCCGGAGCGTCTGAGTCCGCGACGAAAGAATAGGCGTCCGTGTTGTACGTCCATCCTTCCGTATCGGTGATCGTAAAGACGACCTCGTTGTACACGCCGTCTTCATTGGCTTTTAGCGCGACAAGTCCATTCTCATCAACCGAAACGCCGAGTCCAGGCGTATCTCCGTTTATCGCCGCTTCCCGAACGGGTTTTCCGTTGTAAAGTCCGAGCAACGGCGTTCCACCGTCAAGAAGTATGGTTGCGCCGTCTGAAAGCGTTTTCGGCGACAGCCATCTAAAATTCTCCTCATGGTTGGCGCTTCTCGTTCCGAGCGGGCGGATTATCACAATGTCGCCGGAATCCTGCGCTTGCGTCTTGTCTTTGTAGGTCGCCGTCATGACGACAGTTACCCGCGTGGGAGGCAGATCAGCCGGCATGTCAACCGTCCCGCGCCGCTCGCCGTTTTCATTCCGTTGCAAGACGCCTTTGACCGTTTTAGCATAACCGCCGTCATCCGCCGTGAAATTGAAATCAATCGAAGACACCGGATTATTTTTGGGATCCGGCTCCAGCGCGCCGCCTTGAATCTGGTATCCTTTTACCGCAGTTTTCTGCGGCGCGTTCATAGTTACCAGCGTTCCCGAAATCCATGGCATACCTTTTGCGTCAGGCGTGTCAAACGACTCGATCCTCGCGTCCAATCTATCAGATTCGTTGTTATAGCTGTTATTTAGGACATATTCCTCAGATTCATACCTGATGTCATGCGCTGTTGTAACAACGATTTTTACCGCAGCCGATTCCTTTGCGCTTCCTCGCCGGATTATGAACCGGTTGCCGTCCCGCTCCAAAACGGCGGCGTTGGTCGCTGGTTCAAGCGCAATGTCTTTGATGTCAGAGCCTACGAAATAGCCGGCGAGCGGATAATCCCCCACAAAAGTGAAGCGGTTTATTGTCGCAGGCGCCGCTGATCCAACCGGTTCTTCCGCGCCCGCCGCTTCGTCAACGTTCGCTTCTCCGTCACCCGTTTGCTCCTCCGCCGGCGTTTCAACAGTACGCGCGCTTGGCATTGGCGCATCTTTTTGGACATGCATATCGTTGATGACAAAGTGAGGCGCGTCTTTTATAGACGGGAGATGAGCGGCGGACACATCCGTTACAATGATGTAATCAAGCGATGCCGTTTCACGCCGGACCGGTTGCACGCCGTTTTTCGCCGCGTTTTTATCCGCGCTCTGCGCTATATCTGTGGCCGTTATTAAAAGGGGAACCAGCCCAAAGTCAACCTCGGCGGGCAGGGGGATTTCCGCTATGACGGGATTTCCGGCGTTTTTCGACGATGTCAGATTCGCCTGTTTGGGCGCGAGTCCGCCGAACTGGTAGGCGACCGATTGGATCGGGGAACCGCCTGAGACTTCCACAATAAAATACGTTTCTGTTTCACTCTGAAGTTCAAAGCCGGAATAAAATGGTTTGGTTACGGCGTTTTTAGCGCCGCCGATTTGCGCCTGAACGATCCTGATGGAAGGCTTCTCGCCCGCGATGACAATGCCCGTCACCCGCTGTTTTATTCCTTCAACGCCAGAGATGTCCTTCGCCCACACCTCCAACGTGTGGGTTCCAGGCGCAAGATTGGGCGCCGCAATATGAAATTCACCCACAGTTGTTTTTATGCCCGCTTCCTGTATTTCGACCGGCATGTTTCCGTCTATCGCATAGAAAATGCCGTCGACTCCGTCATCATCGGCAACCGTTCCTCTTATTACAAATCCGGTTCCGTCAATGACCTGATTTGCGGTTGGAGAGGCGAGGCTTACAATCGGCAGATCCTCACTCGCGTTTATCGCAATCCGCCGCTTTTTCGAAATGACATTGCCGGAAAGATCTTTCGCGGTTATTTCAAGCTCAACAAATTTCGCTTTGTCATCCAGAATTTTGAATTCTTTCGTCCACCATATATTGCCGAGCGTAAGCTCAAAATTTCCAGAAACGGCGCCTTCAAGATCGCTTGCGCCCTTCCCGATTTTCCACGAGAGCGATTCCAGTCCGATGACATCCTGAACATACCCTGCGGCTGTAAAAACGCCGTTTACGGTTTTATCGGGATACACAACCTCAACGACAGGCGGCGTATTATCCACGAAGACGAGATGCGTATATATTCCCGCCGTTCCCTGCTTGTCAACCGCCCTGAATCTGATCTTAAGCGGACCATCGACAAACGCCCTAGTGTCCAGCGCGGCGTTATAGGTCGTTGTGTTTGTTTTTTTATCCGTCTTTATAGGCACGCTGATGAACGGCGCGTCGTCTTTCGCGCTGAAAGAAAGGGACGCGATGCCATTTCCATCCCATATAGCGCCTTTGAGCGTTACTTTTCCATGAATCAGCTCGCCCGGCGCGATATTATCAACCGTTATGACCGGCTGTCTGCGGTCAAGATTCCATGAAACCTTCTTGGAGCGTCCGCGCAGTCCGTTTATGTCAACGCCTGTCGCTGTAATGGTATAAAGACCGTCCGCCATCTCTTTTGTATCCAGATAACACGACCAGAATTCTTTTCCTTCGGCTCTGACAACGGTTGAAGGATCGTTACTGAACACCAATTCCACATAATCGACCGCGTCGTCGTCAACGCAGGTTCCCACAACATTGAGATTGCCCGGCGCCCGCATGTTCTCGCTGGGATTGGTGATCATGACAACCGGCAGATCTGACTCGGGGTCTATAAAAATGTTGCTGGGTCCGGCTATCTGTACATTCGCGCCTTTATCATCGGCTTCCACGTAAAAATTGTACCTTCCCGGCTTCTTGCCGTTAATGTCAACCGTTTCTTTAAAACCCGCCGGATCGGAAATGGGTTGTTTTTCCGTCTTGCCGCCCGCCCATGTAGACATGACCGCAACAAAGTAAAAAATGGTAAAAATAATTTTCTTATTCATAGAGCGCTCCTTTTTGTTTTGAAACGGACTGGGAAGACCAGCTTAGGGCGGTTTCCCATCTAGCAGCATGAACCTGTTCCAAAACGCGAACTATGTTAGCGAACTATGTTAGCGAACTTTGTTCGGCGAACGTAGTTCGGGTTAGTTTTGGAACAGCCTTCCGAAAAAGCGATCTAAAACCCGCTTTTTCTGTTAAATCTTAAGGTTGCTGTTTCAAAATTGAAGTTTTGACACAAGTTTGTATAATAATGTTATATGAGTATAATACCCATCCATTTATTTGTCAATACATTTTTATAAAACTCCGGATCGCCAACCTGTCTTTCTCCGCTTCCGCGTAGAACGGAACAAAAAATATGACAAATGTAATATAAAATTACCGCAAATGAATCAAAAGAGCTCCTGACCCCTTTTTTATCATATAGATTATTACAAGGAGTCTGGTTTCATGGAGGAGTTGAGCTTTTACATGCGTCTTTACAAGCAGGGAACGCTGGCAAAGAAAAATCTGGAAGAAATTGTTTTTGAATTCGTACTTAAAAATCCCCACCGTTTTTACCTGGCGGGACTGGGGAAAGAGCGTTGCGTTGATTATTTATGCTGGCTGTATCCCAGGTTGAGCGCGGCGATTGACGCCTACAAGGACACCGGCTCTTCTTTTGAGGCGTATCTCGCGTCGCTGCTTTTCTGGTCGGCGCATGAATTTTTTTCCAGTGAAATGGAACATGCCGTTACCGAACAAGCCTGCTGGGAGGCGCGGGCTGGGGAAATTGTCTGTGAAGAGGAGCCTGAGTATTTGGCGGAAAAAGCGCGTCCATTCAGCAATAAAACCGGCAAGAAACTCAAGGCGAATGAAATTATGGTTTTATTGCTGAAATCATATTTTTTTGTATCGGAAAATTTTTTGAAACGCATAGCGCCTGTTGTGGGTGTAACGGCTGAGAAACTGATGATGATGATCGAAGAACTCAAGAAGAAACGGGAGCAACACGATGAGGGCATACGTACGTTGAAAATAAGGATACACAGTCAGTACTACCGGTGCATCGCGTTTGAAAAACGCCTGCGTCTGCTGGACGATGACTCTCCCCATTACGAGAAAACGAAGAAATTGCTGGAACGCGGGAGGAAGCGTCTGGCAAACATGAAAAAACGTCTGGCGAGGCTGCGGGTTGACGCAAGCAACCGCCAGGTGGCGGAGATACTTTGCATCCCCAAAGGAACGGTGGACAGCGCGCTTTACGCGGTAAAAAAGAGATTCGGCGTTACCTGACGACGCTTCCGCGCCTGCGTTTCGCCGAACTTATATTTTTAGAAAAAAGAATATAAATAATCATTGAAAACAAAACGGATTGGCATTATAATAGAGCCAATCCCGAAAGCTGGCTGGCTCCAGGATGCGCCTTTAACAGGGATATAAAGGAGGACGTATGACAAGGAAAGCCTTCCGCATAGCGGTTTCAGGAAAAAGCGGATGCGGGAATACCACGGTAAGCCGCATGGTGGCGGATACGCTGGGGTTGCGGTTTATCAACTTCACCTTCCGCTCTCTTGCGCAGGAAAAAAATCTGGAGTTGCACGAGGCGCTTGCCCTCGCCTCGAAAGACGACTGGTGGGACAGAGAAGTGGATCGCCGCCAGGTGAGCCTCGCCCGCGAGGAGGGCGGCTGCGTAATCGGCTCGCGTCTGGCCATCTGGATGCTGCCGGAAGCCGATCTGAAGGTGTACCTCTACGCGGGGCTTGAGACCAGGGCGCAACGCATTGTCAAGCGGGAGGGCGGCGCCTTTGAGGAAACCGCCGCGTTCACGGCGGAACGGGACAGGCAAGATCGGGAGCGGTACCTGCGGCTTTATGGCATAGACAATGACGATTATGCGTTCGCCGATCTCGTTATTGACGTTACGTCTCTTTCGCCGGAAGAAATAGCCTCCCGCATTGTCAAACGAGTGTCGCCCGATACGAGTGAAACGCGCGATGAGACATGACGAATGGGGCGTTTTGGGACGCTCCGCCCGCTACATTGTTTTCAAAGAAAGGATGCGCGGCTAAAAGGCGCGCCTTTGTGTGATGACGATGAACTATACACCGGGTTGAAGCGGATCGAGAAGCGAGGGGAAAAGGCGGAAGAAAACGTGATTTTTCCACCCTTTCCTTAAAAAGCCGTCGCGCCTGAAATCGCGGCGCTGGAAACGCTGTCCGGACTGAATAGTTCAGGACATGCCCTTAACGCGTCTCCTGATGAAATCGGAGCCATCCGAGCGTTGAAGCGGCTTTCCATTGGTTCAAGTCATGCAAGCGCCCTCGATTCTGATGCTAAACCATTGTTTTGCTCCGTCATGGGCGAATGTAAAAATTGCAAACCCTGTATGTGGGGTATGGCGTCGCAATTCCCGCATGGCTGTGGAATATGGATACTGTAAGGGCGCTTTCACTCTGCAATGACACAATCGAAACGCCGCCCGCCGGAATTGACGCGCTAAAAAATCTGTGCGCACTGCGTATATATAGCGAAAATATATCGACCTTTAATGCATGAGCGAATGAAGCTATTCTCAAGATCAACGCTATTTTTTCTCGTGTCAGAATAACGCGAATCCATGACAGCGGGAATTGTTAACGATGTTTTGGATGCGATCCTCAATCTATGACGGGCGTTGCCCGGAGCCGTTCGCCAGCGCCGCGCCGTTGCGCGGGAGTGGCAACCATTTATACACATGGCGCAAAAAGAATACGGGGGAAACCCGCGTTCTTTTATCCGGTGAGTGCCCGCTGTCCGCGTGTCAGATAAAGGCGGAAATCAGAAATGGCGTCAGGCGCCCCCGTGTTTACTGTATAATAATCCGCGATGAAAAATATGTCGACACCGCAGGAAACAATAAGGGAGCATATCTTCTTGAAAAGAATGGGATTATTGTGGTTGTAAGTAAAATACGGTTTTATGATAAGGAACAGTTTGTTTTAACAGGATACGAGAATACGGATAAAACGGAAGAGGCGACCGGAGCCATACAAACGGTTATCGCTCGATATGGCTACACGCCTGAATTCTCTTATGTCCGAAGACAGGTGGGAGCGGTTATCACCTCGCTTGTATTATCGCATAATACCGTGAAGAAGTCAAGCTCCCGCATTGCCTCAAAATTAATCGAGCCGAAAAGGGGTCGATTCCTCAAAACCAAAACCTAGCCGAAATCAGACCGCTTCGGACTGACTCGCCTCCTGACCGGAGGGCTGGTTCACTTTGCCTTTTTCCCTGTTTAGTTTCAAGGACTTTCCACCGTCCGGTTCAACTGGCTGTTCAAAACGACCGGATCACACAATGGCGCCAGGCGCCACTGCGTGATCCGTCATGCCGGATACGCGGCGTTGCCGCGTTCCGGCATGACGGCCGATGATTTGTCGGGACTTATATCATCCTCAGTGAAATGATACTATCCATCGTAATGACAAGCCGCTGTTTGGCGCGGTCAAACGCGACAACATCATTATGAAAGTAAATCATATCATCGAATGCGGTCTGTATTTTGCCGCCGGTTATATTCGTTGTGGACGGCCAGCCACGAGTGTCCGGCCGTTCACCGCGACAAATCCGTTAAAGGCCGTATCGCCATAATCCACGATTATTTTATAAACGCCGCCGCAGATTTGCATTTTGTCTATAACCGGGGCCACCTCCGGGTCTGGGGCGATTGACGCCTGCAACCTATTGTCAATTCGAGACAGATACGCCAGCTCTTCCACGTCGGGCAACGCCATATACACGACCGATATTTTTATTCCGGCCATGATAAGGTCTTTGGTTTTTTCCACCGGCACAGCGGCGCGAGGGTCTGTCGTCGTCGGGCGTTCCGCAAGCACGGTCGCCGCGCCCATCATCCCCGCCAAAAGCAACGCTCATGTTCTCAAAAGCCACATACACTTCCTCTTTTTCATAAAAAACTCCTTCGCGTTTTATGTCCGCCGACCGGCTCAACGCGGAGCGTTGAGCTTAAATTTGTCTTCTATAATAAGGGGGGCGAAAGAGCCGCTTTGCTTATGTTTTGAAAAAAAATAACGGGGTCTTGGCAAGCCAGACTGTGTCAAAAGTCCAAGCGACAGGGTATACTCTAGCGAGAGAGAAAGCGGCCATGGAATTCATAAGCGGGGAAAGCCGTGAACAGATAATAATGCTGCCGGATTGCATAGACGATTACATACCGGATAATAATTCGGCACGGGTAATAGAAGCGTATATCAGCCGCTCCGATTTGGCGGCGTTGGGCTGTAGCCGCCCGGAGCCGAATGCCAGCGGACGGCCGATGTATGATCCGAAAGATTTATTGAAATCGTATCTGTACGGATATATGAACCGGATACGCTCATCGCGGCAGCTGGAAACGGAAAGCAAACGCAATCCGGAAGTACTCTGGCTGCCGGGAAAACTCTCCCCGGATCACAAAACCATAGCGGAGTTCCGGCGGCAGAACGGAGAACCGTTAAAGCAGGTATTCACGGGATTTGTGAAGCTGTGCGTGAGGCTGATGCTGGCGAACGACAAAATGGACGTATGGTGCAACGTGCAAACGGCGGTAGACGCGAAACACAACCTGATAGCGGCATTTGAGGTAACCAGCGACGGGAACGGCAGGAACCATCTGACGCCGGCCGCCACAGCGGCAGAGGAAAACATGGAGGCGGAAGGGCTGAGTGCCGTGGCGGACACGGGGTATGACAGTGTGCAGGATATCCTGGTCGGCATGGAATGTGTGTAATTGTGTGTATTATGGGGAGCGGAATATCGTGCTGTGCCCGATGAGGCAGGTGTTACATCCGGCATTTTATAAGAAGGTGGAGGGGAAGGGAGTATATGTCAATCGGGAAGCCTGTAGAGGCTGCGCATGCCGGTGTACGAAGGAAAAGCCGCGGGCGGCGGCAAAAGGTGCCGCTGGCCGAATCAGCGTTCAGCACGTCATATAAGGGAGAGCGGCCGATAGTGAAAATGAGAGGAAAAGCATAGTGGAACATCCGTTTGAGACGATAATACGTGCTATGGAGGTCGGCTATTGTCTTACCAAAGGGAAGGGGAAAGTGAGCAGAGAGCTTGCGCTGACGTTTCCTGCCTGCAACATGAAACGGGCAATCAATATTCCGGGGGCGGGAAACCTGCTGAAAGCTTTCGTCTGATGAGGTGAGCGGGGGTATGATCATGCGAAACCGGCTGTGCCATACCTCTTTTTCCTGCCGGTTTGTTAAAGATACCATGGGGTTTTGACACAGTCTGGATCGCTACGGCCCCGGCGCCTGAGCGCCGTGGCTGCTTCGCATCCCTACAATCCCTGGCGCGCGCCCAGCGTCGGGGGGGGTGTGTTTGGGGAGCAGAAAACCCCCCGCCGCTGCCCCCCCCCCCCCCCCCCCCCACCCGGGGGG
>JAISCC010000140.1 GCA_031265845.1 Treponema sp. | reverse complement strand
TGGCGGATGACCCGCCTATTTCTCCAGTTTCCGGTTTGTCTGCGTCTTTTTTTCGATATATGAAAAAAAGCGCTGAATGACGAATGACAAAACAACAAAAATAATCGCGGCATCGATATACGCTTCCTGATAATGGAAGGAATGGAGGCCCAGCGCCTGCGCCCGTCCCAGAACATCCCAAACGCCCATCGCCATCGTAAGGGCCGTATCTTGCAGCAGACTCACCACCATGACACCGACACTGGGGATCGCTATGACGACGGCTTGCGGCACGATTATCCTGAGATAGCTTTGCAGTTTGTTATGCCCAATAGAAAAAGCCGCGTCCCACTGAACAGAGGGAACCGCTAGAAGCGCCGAGCGGACCATCTCCGAAAAAAACGCGGACGAGTTCAGGCTGAACGCGATATAAATGAACAGCATCTTATCTGCCCGTACAATGTTTATACCCAGTGGGAGCAACGCCAGCGGCAACCCGTAATAGATGACGAACATTTGAATCAGAACCGGCGTCCCCCGCATGAACGAAACGAGAAAGGCCGACACCTGCCTGAGCACAGGCACCCGTTCGATCCGCATGATGGCCATGATCGCGCCAAACAAAAGCCCCGCGGTTATGGCGACGCCCACCAGTTTTAGCGTAAGCGGCAGCGCGGAGAGAATAACCGGAAAAAACTCGATCAATGTCTTAACGTCAAATGGCTGCATATAATTCTGTTTACGGTTTTAGATTGCCGCTCCGCTGTATTTGGTCCGCAGTTCCTGTTTTTCCATTTCTTCAAGACTGATCCTGTCGTAAAGAATATCCTCGTTAATCTCCCGTTCCAGTTTTCCGGAAACGAACCCCGACAGAATACTGTCGCTCACGTTTATCAGGGTTCGTCCCATATCGATGATGAAATCAATCGAGATAAGAATGGTAACCAGTTCTATGGGAAGGCCCATCAGAGATAACACGAGAAGAGAAACATTGATTGCGCCGCCACCGACTCCGGCAGTTCCAATGGAAGCAATCACCACATACAAAACGAGCGGCACCAGGAAAGCTGGAGACCAGACGTTCCAACCTTGTACGAGTCCTACCAGTATCGCTATCATCGGTGGGGTCAATCCGGCGCAGCCGTTTTGTCCGATGCACGTACCCAGCGCTGTCGCTAGGTTCGCGTTTGCCTCACCCACACCCAGGCTGCGTTGGACTTGTATCGTAAGCGGTACGGTCGCCGCACTGCTTCGGGAGCTAAAGGCAAAGAGCAGAGGCGGGGCGGTTTTTTTCAGATACAATAAAGGCGAAATCCCTCCTGCAGCGGCAATAACAAGATGCAGTATGAATATCAGCAGCATGGTAACAAAGGACGCCACGATAACCAGTCCAAGCTGGATGATGAACTGACCGCTCCCCGAAGCAACGCGGCCGGTGATTATTGCCAGAACACCGTAAGGGGTGAATTTAATCACAAAGTGGACCATCTTCAGCACCAGGGCATAAGCGGTTTCCAGAAACGCCTCAAACCGCGCTCCCAACTCCGCATTTTCCCTTTTAACCGCCAAATACGCAAAGCCGAGCAATACAGCGGCAAATACAACCGGTAACACAGAATTGGAAGAAAACGCGGCGAAAAGATTGTTTGGTATCAGATTGATGATGGTCGATGCTACGTCCGCGGGTTGAGATGTAGATGCGGTGTATTCAATCAGATGATCGGCACTTAAATTGAAAAGTCGAACGACAATTATGGTAAAGACCGCGGAAACCGCGGTGGTTACGAGCAGGAAGGCGATGATCCGTCCTGCTTTTTTGAAGCCCTCGCCGAAACTAGTCAATTTCGTAATCGCGTTGATAATGGATACCAGCACCAGCGGTACGATGATCAACTGCAAAGATTTGGTAAAAAGGGAACCGACAATGTTTATCCACTTTTTAATTGAAGCCCCCGCGCCGGTCGCGGTCTCTGCGCCGAAAAGGAGCTGCAAGACAACGCCGAAAAGAGCGCCTATCACCAGAGCCAAGCCCACGCGGGCCGTAAACCCCAGTTTGTCGCGCAGCACTACTAACAAGCCCATAAGCCCGACAAATACCGCCAAGCCAAGGACTACCGACCAATTCGTTAATGTAAACATAACCTATCTAACCTCTCTCATAAAAAAAATTAAAAAAGCGAGTCGGGAACACCTTGCACAACAACATAAACGTCCTTTATTAATTTATCAACATCGACATCCGGTTTGAGGATACCAAGCGCCTGCATATCCTTTGCGTTACGTTCAAGCGCGGGCAAAACCTGGCTTACCGAGGCGCGGTAACTAAATGTTTCGAGAACCTGAGCGTTCACATGCGGGTCGCCGGCAACATGCTTGGCGTCAGCGAGAAGCTGCGCCGTTTCGCCCGGGTTTTCCTGCACAAACTTGGCCGCCTTCTGTATAGCGCGTAAAAATTTCGCCGTAGCTTCGGGATGTTCCTTTATCGTTTCGCTGCGCACCGGAACCACACAGCAGAATTCGTCTTTGTAGTCATCGTCAGTGCCGTTATTGATGATGACGCGAAAACCCCGCGCGTCCTGGGCGACTTGAGCCGCCGGGTCGGTAAGGATAATTGCGTCAACCGCGCCCTGTTCAAGGAGTACCGGCAATTCGGCGGCGCTCTGATAAATGAATTCTACATCGGCGTTCTCCCCGTCAACTTTGAATCCCTTGCCGGCCAGATAACGCTTGGCAAAGAGGACGGCGGGCGCGCTCGGACTTCCACCGCCGATTTTCTTCCCATTAAGTTCCGCTACGGTCATTATGCCTGAGTCTTCACGAACCAAAGCCTTGATACAGCCTGTGTGCATGGCAAGGGGAATCTGGACCGGGAGCCCATTGGCCAGCGGTTGAATCAGCCCAATCATCAAGGTTATTAAGCCGTCCACACTGCCGTTTGCAAGGAGATTTATCATTTCACCATCGCCGACCTGGACTATTTCACACTTGAGTCCCTCTTCCTCGTAGAAACCTTTTTCGAGCGCCACATAAATCGGCGAATGGCATAGAAATGTAAAGCCAATCTTGAACACATAGTCATCCTCGCTTAGCGCCGCGTTTTTCTTTTTACACGCGGAAGCCGTGAGCATAAGCGCCGCAAGCGCCAAAACACAAAAAACTCTTTTCATAAAGTTCCTCAAAAAAATAAAAATATTTCATTAACAACAAATAAT
>JAISCC010000128.1 GCA_031265845.1 Treponema sp. | reverse complement strand
GACTATCCGGAGGGCGAATTCGGCCATAATTCTCCCCTGATTCCCCGGTCCTTCTACGGCGTCTACAAGCAGGACAACGAGTGGGCGGCGAAGGTCTATTATGAGGAAGCGGGGATTTCCAGCATCGCCATACGGCCCTTTGTGGTCTACGGCCCCCTGCGGGATCAGGGCATGACCTCTACCCCCACCTCGGCCATCAAGGCGGCGGTCCGGGGAGAATCCTACGAGATTTCCTACGGAGGCGCCGCGGAGTTCCAGTTCGCCGACGATACCGCCAAGGCGTTTATCGCCGCGGCGGAGCAGGAATTTGACGGGGCTGCGGTGTACAATCTCGGTGGCGGCGCAGTGAGCATGGAACAAATTGTCGCCGCTATTGAAAAGGCGGTGCCGGAGGCGAAGGGAAAGATCACCTTCAAAAACACCCCCCTCCCCTTCCCCCGGCACCATGACACCGGGGAATTAGCGAAACTGGTGGGCACCGTATGTCAGACCCCCCTGGAGGAGGGAATCCGCATAAGCGCGGAGTATTTCAGGACGGCGCTTGCCCGGGAGCCTTAAAGACTAAACACATAACCCCGCTCTCCGGTTCCCGGCAGGCGATGGCACACTGTTTGGCCCGGGTGATAACCGACAGGAGTGCCTGGCCGTTCCTGTCGATGTATTGAGCAGCGGTCATGAGGGTTGTTTTACTGAAAAAGCAGATGCCAGGGAGCAGAATAGCCGGTTTTTCCATCATTTCAACCACTTTCCCCGCCTGTCTTACCATCTGTTCGACCAGGCTCTCTCCCCTGGCCTTGGTCTTGCTCTCCTGTATCCCGGTCATAACCGGAATACTCCGGTTAAAAAAGGGGATGATCATGCTGATAAATCCAAAAAGATGGCCTTTTATGAAAGCTCCCTTTCCGGAGTTCTATGATTCCTGATGCAGTTTCTCTATCGCCGGCATCCTGCGCCCTTCTTTCGATATTTTTATATGATCTCCGACCAGGATGACCTTTCCGTCAATTGTTTCAGGCGGAAGTGTCTTCAGAAAGACGGCGATGGGCTTCCGGTATAAGCTGTCAATGTCAAAGGCGTTGGAACGGAAGAACTTTAACAGCGCCGTGTAGTGTTCTGGTTTCAATCTCAGCGCCGATATGACCGAACTTACCCCCCGCATATCGGGCCTCATGATAAACCCGATGATGATAGCGCAAAAATTAATCCAGCTTGCCTGCCTATTGAAACAAGGCAAAAATTGTTCTAGGATGTTATTGATGAACCGGAACATAGAAAGACCCCCTCTTGCCGTCCGATGTTGTTTTGGTAATTCCATCGTAACGCAAGTCGTAAGGTTTTTCTACCGGTTCATCTTTTTATTTTAAGAACTTGCGACTCATAATTAACATGACTACTTGCGAAATTTTCCTTTGATTTACATGCAACGCCTCCCATTGACAAAGCGACCATCGAAACATAGAATAAAAAAAATGAAAATACTGAGAAATACGCGGAGAAATGAAAACCATGTGGTTTTTACTGCGAGGATTGAACGCATCGCGTCAAATGGAGCGGGAATTCTTACGTACAATGGGCAAAAATTTTTTGTCGATAAGACCGCGCCGCTTGACAGGGTAACGGTCAAGGTAAAAGAAATGCATAAAGGGTGGGGGACAGCCGAATTGTTGCGCATAGAGGAGCCGTCGCCGTTCAGGACGCCCTGCGTCTGCCCTCTTGCCGGACGATGCGGAGGATGTTCCCTCCAACACCTCGCCTACGAGACGCAGGTTGAGGAGAAAGTCGCCATATTGAAAGAAAGCTTTGTCCGCATCGGGAGTTTTAAGGAGCCGCCCGCCGTACAGATCAGACGATCCAAAGGCTTTGGGTACCGCAACCGCGTACAGTTCCACCGCTTCAAGTCCTCGCTTCCCGGATTTAAGGTGAAACAAAGCGATGAGATCATTCAGGTCGCCGCGTGTCCTGTTGCCGACGAGGGCATAAACAAGGCGCTTGCGGAAAAGAGAATCACACCGCCGGTTGAAAAAGACCGTTGGACGGTTTATTCATATAAAGACACGTTTTTAATGGAAGGGAAAAACAGGCGCGGCTCCGTTGTTCTTCTGGACAAAAGGCTCTTGCTGGATGCGGGCGTTTTTTTCCAGAGCAATGCGTCCGCGCTTGAAACGCTCATTAAAGATGTGGTTTCCATTGCGGAAGAAGCTGTTTCCGGCGATTCCACGCCCCTTGTAGGTCCGCTTGCTGCGGATGTTTACTGTGGTGTGGGGACATTCGCCGTTTTTTTGCGGGATTTGCGCCGATTCAAAGGCATAGATCTGGTTGAGGAAAACAAAACCGCTTTGAGTCTTGCCTGCGGCAACATCAGCGCCGCTGGCGCGTCAGGCGCTGGCGAAAACTATTATGCGGTTTCCGCAGACGCTTGGGCGAAGGGCAATAAAAACCGCTACGGGTTTATTATAGCGGATCCGCCGAGGGAAGGGCTTTCGCCGGGAGTGCGGGCGTGGCTTTGCGCCCAAGTCGCCTCGCAGAGCGCCCAGGGTACGCCGGTTTTTGCGTATGTGTCGTGCAATCCGGCCACCCTTGCGCGGGACAGTGAAGCGCTGGTGAAAAGCGGCTATGCGCTTTCTTCGCTTGCCTTCTACGATTTTTACCCGCAAACGCCGCATATTGAAAGTTTGGCTGTATTCCAAAGGAGCCGGTTATGAAAACCAGAATTTCATTCTTGGTATGTTTTCTTTTTTCGCTTCACGCGCCGCTCTATGCGCAGGCGGAATTGACCGACGCGCTGGGACGGAAGTTCGTACTGAGAAACGCGGCGCAACGGATCGTAAGCCTTTCTCCGGCGGCGACGGAGATTCTTTTTGCTGTGGGAGCGGGCGGACAGGTTGCGGGCAGAACCGGGTACTGCAATTATCCCGCCGCCGCGTTGTCTGTTCCCGTTGTCGGCGGGTTTTCCGGCGCGACTGTGAGCGTAGAGTCCATTGCGGCGCTCAAACCCGATCTGGCGCTTGTATCCGCAGACATGCACCAACGGCTTATTCCGCTTCTGGAAGGAATTGGCGTAGCGGTTTTTGCCCTTGAGCCGCGCAATTTTGAAGAGGTGTATGCGGTGATAAAGATCGTAGGACGGCTCACGGGACATGAGCAAAACGCCATCCTTGTGACGCAACGTATGAAAGCGATCCTGGCGCGCATTGAAGAACGGACGCGGGGTAAAAAAGCGCCGGCGGTGTTTTGGGAACTTTACGATTCGCCGCTTATGACGAGTGGAGGCGACACATTTGTCAACGAGGCGATAACAAGGGCAGGCGGCAGGAATATCTTTGCCAACCAAAACACGCGGTGGATGACCGTGAGTTTTGAACAGGTGCTGGCGCTCGATCCTGAGTGGATACTCATGGGGAGCGATCATGGCGTTGATGTACCAACGCGCCCATTATGGAAAACGGTTTCCGCAGTAAAAAACAACCGAATCGCCGTTATTGACGCTGATACGATCTACCGTTACGGCCCGCGCTTGGCGGATGCGGTCGCCGCTATCGCGCGGATATTGCATCCGTAACCATCCGCAATAATGAACCTCCCCACCCTGAAGGCTAGACGCGACACACGGAATCAAGCGAGACCTATTATGCGCCGCATCCGGTTAACCGCAATGATTGGCTGCCTTCAATGTGCGCGCTGATTATCACGATGCGCCGCAACTGGATTGCGTACATGACCGAGAAGATTCGAACGGACTGGGGCATGCCGACTGGCGTATCAGGGACTTCAGAACGGACTCATCATTCGCGCCGGAGGCGGGTGTTATGCCGTATGTCGGCTTTAAGCGTTTTGCCGCCGATTCGTACCAGATGCCATCTCCCTCATAGGACATGAGGGAGATGGCATCTTTACGGTGATATCCGGTGGAGGACGTGAATTCGTCCAGAATCCGTTTTTTCCCCGCCTTGTCCGCAGTGTGCTATCGAACCGCCACTTCGCTTGTAAGCGCCCATTTTTGTCGCATAGTAAGCCCCATAACACCCCAGACCGTCTTTTTGTCGGGTTTAGATTAATGGGCTGCGGTAAGATTTAATGTGAGGCGTTGCGTCTGATTGACAATATAAAAACAACATGATACAGTTATTTAAAATTAACTCATTGTTGATGAAAGCGGCGGTTTTTATGACGCGCCAATGCAACGCGCTTGCCGCTTGCATTCAGAAGAGGAGGAATAAGTTTATGAAAACAAACAAGTTATTGTTTTTATTGACGGGTTTACTGGCGTTCAGCCTGTTAAACGGATGTACCAAGAAAGAGACGCCCGCACAAGCCGGCGAAGCCGCCGCGCCTATTGAAATCACGGTTGAAATATTCGACCGCGGCACAGACGGCGGCAAGTCTGATCCCACCAACAACGAGTGGACGAAATGGATTCAGGAAAAACTCCTAAAAGATGAAAATATCAAAGCGACCTTTATTCCTGTCAACCGCTGGGATGAAGCCGCCGCTATGAACAACCTCATGGCCGCCGGGAATCCTCCTGACGTGTGCTATACTTACGCAGGCGATATGATAGCGAACTATCAGCAGTTGGGCGGTTTGTTCGATATGGCTCCCTATGTTGACACGCTGCTCAAGGATATGAAGGCGTTCCTTGGCCCTGACACCGCGCTTCCCGGGCGGGACTTTATCATGAGAGCCGATGACCGGGAGACCGGAAAACTCTTCGCCATCCAAGCGCAACGCATGAACACCGCGATGCGCAACATTTTTATGCGCAAAGACTGGCTCGAAAAATTGGAGCTTCCTCCGCCCTCCACCCCACAAGAGTTCTTTGACGCGCTGGTGGCGTTCAAGGAGCAGGATCCGGGCGGAGTCGGCAAAAACAACGTGATTCCTTTCACCATGACCAATGACATACGCTGGCTCGGCGCGAACATAGCGGAGAGTTTTATTGATCCCAATCTGGACATCAAGACCCGCTGGGTGAATCAGGTGGTCGAGCGCAACTTGCTGGTTCCAGGATATAAAGAGGGCATACGTTTTATGAACAGGATGTACAACGCGGGACTCATTGACAAGGACTTCGCCTTGTACAAAGCTCCCGAAGAGTCGAACAACGTCATTAAAGCCGGTTTCGCAGGCGCTTTCGCAGGCGAATGGGACACGATATACCGCGACAATTTCGCCATACTCGCCGATCTTCAGAAGAACCTGCCGGGCGCGGACATCATCCCCATTGATCCGATAACCTCTTCCGACGGGATCACCCACAAGAGCGCGTATGACAAAGCGGGGCTTTTCATGTTCATACCGGCTTCTTCCAAAAACCCCGAAGCGGCGATGCGCTACCTCAACTGGCTTGCGAAATTTGAAAACTACCACTTCCTCCAGGTTGGACCAGAAGGCGTTGTCCATGATATGGTTGACGGCATTCCCAAGCTGAAGGTGGCGCCCGGACTGTGGATTCAAAACAGTTCCCAGAACATCGATTACACCATGCCTATCAACGGGCTTGATCTCGGCGATCCGGCCTTGACGATTAGAGCCATTGCAAGCGGCTACTCCTGGCCCACAGAGCGCGTTGAACTCGCTTATAATACGGCTATGGCTAACGCCGCTCCGTTCCCCGTAATCAAAACTACATCTCCGCTGACTGCGGCGGGACCGGTGCAACAGACCCTTATAGATAAATCTACCACCTTGCTCGTTCAGGCGGTCATGGCCAAACCGGAAGAATTTGATAGAATTTGGGAATCCGGCGTCCAAGACTGGCTCGCGTCCGGCGCTCAAGACGTTGTAAATGAACGCGAAGCCAAGTACATCGCGCCGTAACACGGCTCTTTCAGTCGCAGGGCATCCCTTATGGCGCAGGTCCCTGCCAAAGAGCGCGAACGACGATAAGCGGCGTATGCCGGTTGCACAAACGCAATCGGCATACGCCGCCTTGTTTTTTTCTGATGTATACTATTTTACAGAGCGTTTTATTTTCGGAGTGTGTATGAAACGACTTCTATTTTTTTTGCTGATAGGTCTCGCCGCGCTTTCCAGCGCATTCGCCCAGAAAAAGGGCGGCGTCATGTATGTAGCGGTGAAAAGCGTGAATGTACAATCTTCCAAGGGTTTCTTTGCATCCACCACAGGAACCCTGTCCTATGGAACGCAGGTTACGGTTCAGAGTGTGAACGGGAGCAAGATTGAGGTTACAGATGGAACTCTGACCGGTTGGGTGGATGGCTCTTCCTTAACGAGCAAGCGCATCACCGCATCCACTGCGTCAACGTCCGCCTCCGCCAAAGAGATTGCGCTTGCGGGGAAAGGGTTTAATGAAGAAATTGAAGGAACCTATAGGACGGAAAACGCGAATCTTGAAGAGGCGTACGCCGCTATTGGCGCTGTTGAAAGCGTTGCGGTGGATAATGACACATTAAAACAGTTTATTGTCGACGGAAGGCTTGCCGGAGCGGAGGAGAATAATTAAATGAAAGAAATCACAGGAGCGATCTGTGTTGTACTGTTAATTATATCGTGCGAGACGGTCGGCGCGGGAATAGACGCCGCCAGCAAGGCGGGTTTCATTAATGAACAGGCCGCCAACGCGCTTGAACGCATGAATGACGCGATAACGGACGCCACAAAGGACATTACGCCATCTGAAGAATATTATATTGGGCGAGCGGTGGGCGCAAACATCCTTTCAAATTACAAATTGTATACGAAAGAGCCTGAATTAACCGCGTATGTCAACAATGTCCTTAACGTTTTGGTCATCAACTCCTCGCGCCCGGTTATTTACAACGGGTACCACGCGGCTATTCTTGATACAAACGAGATCAACGGCTTCTCCACGTCGGGCGGGCATATTTTCATAACTCGCGGACTGTTGGACGCGACGGATTCCGAGGACGCGCTTGCCGCCGTGCTTGCGCATGAGCTTGCCCATATTCTGCTCCAGCATAGCATTAAATCCATAAAGAACAGCCGGTTCACCGGCGCGCTCCAGCAAGTCGCCGGCATAGCGGCCGAGTCGGTGGGGCTTGACGAACTTATCCAAATCTTTGACGAATCAATTCGGGAAGCGGTCAGCAACGCGCTTGATAAAGGGTATTCAAGGGAACAAGAATACGAAGCGGACGCCGCGGCAATCTCCCTTCTCGCCGCCGCAGGATACACGCCGTCCAGCATTGTGAGAATGCTTGAAAGCGTCAAAGCGCATAGCGAAGGCAAGTCCGCGTTTCCTTCTGTGGGAAGCGTCTTAAAATCGACCCATCCGAGGCCCGAAGACCGCTTGCAGGAAGTCAGAAAGAAACTTGTCGCCTACCAGAGGTTCGCCGATAATGCCGCGATACGGAAACCCCGGTTTGCCGCAACGCTGAAAAAATAATACTATGAGAGGGAGGCGCTGAAAACCCAATCAAGATGTTAGAGCGTGCCCCCAAGCCTTTCAGAAGGCGGACTTATGGCAGGGCATGAGACCCGCGCATTCCGAAAAAGAGGATTGTATGAAAAAAAACGCAAAAAAACTGCTCGTGTTTTCCATCATCGTCGTTGCGGTATTTTCTGCGGTTGCGGCGCTTCAGCTTCTCGGCGTGTTCAATTATCTTGAATTTAAGGCCTACGATGTACGGGTGAATCTTTTTGCGGCCTCAGCAAAGCCTTCTGACGAGATAATCGTCATTCTCCTTGACCAGGACAGCTTGGACTGGGGTCACGCCGAGAGAGGCTGGGGATTCCCGTGGCCCCGCTCCGCGTGGGCTGAGTTTATTGATTACATGAACGCGGCGGACGCAAAATCACTTGCGATTGATCTGTTTTTCTCCGAGCCTTCCGTGTATGGCGAAAAGGATGACGAAGAATTCGCCCGCGCAGCGAAAGACTTCGGCAGGGTTATACAAATTGTTCATTTCAGCGTCCAGACCGGGAGCGTTCAAACATGGGACGCTTCCTTGCAAGCGCCGCTTTTTGAACCTTCCGGTTTCGGAAACTTTCTTGATAAATTCGATCTAACAGATGAAGGAGCGTCCGTATCCGCCCAATTCCCCATTCCCGGCATTCTCGCCGCCGCCGGAGCGTTAGGGTCGGATGTCGGCGCTTTTGATCCTGACGGGACCGTCAGGCGGCTTAGTCTTTTCACTCTTTTCGATGGAAAGGCGGTGCCGGGCGAAGCCGCCGCTTCTCTTATGATAGGCGGCGACAGCGCCGCCATACGGTATGACGCGAAAAAAAAGGCAATCGAATGGGAAGGGCGCCGTATACCGGTTGACAAAAACGGCAAGAGCCTGCTCCGTTTCCGGGGCGCAAACTTCCAGCGGTACATTCCCTACCCGATGTCGGTCATGCTTCAAAGCGCGGAAGACTACCGGAACGGAAAAACGCCGGAATATCCGCCTGAAGATTTCAAAGACAAGTACGTGTTCTGCGGCTATTACGCGCCCGGGCTTTTCGATATTGTAACGACTCCGTTAAGTTCCGTGTACCCCGGCATGGGCGTTCACATCACCATGTTGGACAACATGGTGCAAGGGGATTTTACTCAAGAGACGCCGCTGGCTCTGGATTTTGTTCTGCTGTTCCTCGGCGTCGCCGTTGTCGCGGCTCTTACGGTGTTCCCTTCAAAACACCAGTTGCAACTGTCGCTTGGCTCCACGATCCTGTTCTTGGCGGCGGCTATAGGCGGCTGTTTCTTCGCCTACCTGATCGGCTGGTGGCTCCAGGTTGTTGTTTTGCTGGCGGGCGTCGCCGCGTCGTACCTCATATCAACGCTGTACAATTATGCGACCGAAGGGAAGCAGAAACAGTACATCAAGAAGGCGTTCAGCCAGTATTTAAGCCCGGTGTTCATCGATCAGCTTATCGCCAACCCCGAACAGTTGAAACTCGGCGGGGAACGCAAGGAAATCAGCATTTTCTTCTCGGATATTCAGGGTTTCAGCGCTATTTCCGAGCGTTTGCAGGATCCGGTTGTTTTGACCGAGCTTTTGAACGATTACCTTACGTTTATGACCAACATCATTCTGGATTCAGGCGGTACGATTGACAAATACGAAGGAGACGCGATTATCGCCTTCTGGAACGCCCCGCTTGACTTGCCTGATCATGCGGCGCGCGCCCTTGCCGCAGCTATGGAATGTCAGGCGCGTCTTTCCGGGCGGCAGGATTATTACGAAGAAAAATACGGCGCGCGCCTGATTACCCGCATCGGGCTTAATACGGGGCTTGCGGTTGTGGGCAACATGGGATCGGAAATACATTACAACTATACCATGCTTGGCGACGCGGTGAATCTTGCGGCTCGCCTTGAAGGGCTTAACAAACAGTTCGGCACCTTCCTCATGTGTACAAAACACACCTTTGACTCGGCAAACGCCGCGCTTTCTGGCAAGGCTGTTGCTACGAAACTTGAGAACAAGAATAACGCATCCCAAAAAGCCGTTGCGTACGAATTCGCGTCGCCCGGCGCTTTTTATGGAAGAAAGCTCGCGTCTGTGGCGGTTGTGGGCAAAAAAGAACCCACGGTTGTATATGAACCGCTTCAAAAGGATGTTTTTGAAGCGAAGAGGTTGATTTTGGAACAATTTGACGCGGCGAGGGATTTGTTCTACGCGGGCGAATTCGCCGAAGCTCTGCCTTTGTTTGAAGCCCTCCTCAAAGAGGACAGACCCGCGCATTTCTATGCGGAGCAATGCAAGCGCTACATTGGACGCGCTGGCGAGTGGAAGGGGTATTGGCAGGCGATGTCAAAATAGATACAATAGATAAAGATAGATGAACACAATTTCTTTTGATACTGTCAAACTCATCAAAGCCGATATTGCAGGGCTGGCGGTTTTCGCTTCCATTCGGGAAGAGCCGCTCATGCGGGCGTTTCTCGCGTTGCTTGACGCTTCGGAAGCCGCGCAAACCCCAGAGTCTGCGAAAACCAGCGCCTATGACATTGTTGGCGCGTGGAGCGGCTTTATGACGGCTTTGCTTGCCCGGCAAGACATTGCAACGGTTTCCCCAACATGGCGCTCGGCCGTAGAGCGTCTCGCGCTTCACGCGGATAATGAATTCACCCGTACTGCTGAAAGGAAAGACGCGAAGTTATCCCCGCTGTTGAAAACGCTTGCACACATAGACCTTGAGCGGCTTTTCCATGTCGCATCGTTTGACGTGAGCGGCTTTGGCTTCACTACGGCGGACATTGCGCGAAAAGCTGGCTTTGAGGCGGCGGCGGCGCATATTGAAGCGTACGCCCGCGCCTTGTGGGAGGCGGAAGCGTTGGCGGAAAAACCAGCGTTTTTTTCGCTTCTCGAAAAAAACATGTGGAGCGAAGAGCGGCTTTTTGCGCATATACGGGCAAAAGGCGCGGGCATTTTGGGGCAATACGCGGCGTTTCGCTGGAGCGGCGCCGCAACCGCTTCGGGCAGTCATACACTCCATTTGCAACCAGTGCGCAACCCTGATCCGGTGACGCTTTCCGACCTCTTCGGGTATGAAGACCAGCGGAGTATAGTCATCGCTAATACCCTGCGCTTTCTGGAAGGGAAAGCCGCAAACAACCTCCTGCTATACGGGGACAGGGGAACCGGCAAATCGGCGACCGTTAAGGCGGTCTGCAATGCATATGCTGAACAAGGCTTGCGGCTTGTCGAGGTTCATAAAGAGATTGCGCATATTCAGACCATCATGGAAGAACTCTCGGCGCGGGGACTGCGTTTTGTCGTCTTCATTGACGATCTCTCTTTTGAAACAACGGACGATTCTTTCACCGGCTTGAAAGCTCTGCTTGAAGGCGGCGTTGAGAAAAAACCGGAAAACATCGTTGTATACGCGACAAGCAATCGGCGGCATTTCGTAAAAGAACATTCCGTTCAGGCTGACGCTCCCCGCGCTTTTGACGCAGTGCAGGAACAACTCTCCTTAGCCGACCGGTTCGGGCTTACTGTGGTGTTCACCGCGCCGGATCAAGAGGAATTTCTCTCCATTGCCGAACGTATAGCGGAACGGCGCGGGCTTTTCAGCGTGGACGAGCAGGCTTCCGCTTCCCCCGTTGCGCTTCGGGAACAATTCCGCGCAAACGCCGTGCGGTGGGAACGTTGGTTTAACGGCCGTTCGCCCCGTACCGCCGCGCAGTTTGTAGAGTGGGTTTCCAATGGGGATGGCTTTCCGTGGGAATAGTGAAGCGCGGTTGAAAAGTGAAAATCATCGTCTGTAGGAGCGAACCTTCGGTTAGCGAACCTTCGGTTCGATGACATTTTGCCAGTCCGGATGAGGGCTTCGCGGCGGCGTATACGCTGGGCAAAAACCATGTCTGGCAAAACGCGGGTGAAGCTATCGGTGGGAAGCGTCGGCAACAACGTTGCCGCATCGACCTAGACGAATGGAATCTCAAGAGGATTCAGCGGTGTCAGACGCTCAAAGCGGATCTGCGCGTAAACAGACCTGTTATGATTTAATTCAGGTAAATTGCCATTCTTTCTTATATAATCCGATTCTGTAGATTCTAATTCAAAAGCATTGGTTTCTAAATTTTCAGAATGAAAATAGAATTTAAACGCTTTAGCGTCATTTAATATTTGGTTTAGAAGCGGAACACCCGGGATCGGAAATTTTGTCGGCGGTTCGACGCCGGCTGACGCTGATCTTGCATACGCTGGGATAAAAGAATGCCGCCGGAACAGCTTCATTCCGGTAAAGCAAAGCGAAAACCGTTAGATGACCGAAGAGAAGAAAGCGTATAATGAACCTCCCCGCCCTGAAGGGCGGGGCGTCTTGTAAGCGTCGCATTATTTACGAGGTTCGGCGAACCTTCGGTTCGACTGCAAGGAAATTATGTAACTGTGAAGGTTTGCTATGCAAACCAGCCGGCCGCCATTTTTCGTTGGCGTCGCCAATTCCAACCGCCCCAAGGGGCGGGGTATTAGACCCCACTGCGAATAAAGAGCTTGCAAGGAGGCGGGTTGTCTTTGGACATATCAATGCGAAGATAAAAACATTCAAGAGCGTGGCATACGCTTGCCGGGGGCGGCGGCGCAACCGGCATTTTCTGGGAATGGACTTGATTTGTGGCCTTATAAATTATGACAGAAACGTTTAGGCGGTTTTTAAACAAGTCTAATGGAGTAATTGGATTTAAAGATTTGGATAAAAAATATCTTTAAATTCAAGGCTCCTTTGCGTTTCTATATATTTGTCATTTTCTTATTCAGAATTGCCTTTGCAACACAGATTTTTATATATCCGGGATTGGATGACGCAAAGCCGATATATATATGTTCTTTGCTTTAGCGCCGATTATGTTAGCCGGCGGTGGTTGGAAGAAGCGGGATGGCGGTATATATTACAGCCTGAACTTGATAAAAAATATGGGTTTATTATATCAGCTATTATTGTTGCCCCAATTTGGGCGATATGGCGTCTTCCCCTGTTTTTTATTCCCGGTGTGGACAGTACGGAACAAGTTTTGGGTTGTTCGCAATACTTGTTCTTGGTCTAACCTTTGTGTTGGGCGCAATCCGCAAAATAACTAAAAATGTATTTTTGTGTGTATTATTTCAGTACATGATGTATGTGGGTAGTAATACGTTTATTACTAAACAGACATTATGAGGAAATAGTATTACAGCCGCTTCATTGACAGTCGTTTTGATAGCGGCAGTATTCATTTGCTAAAAAAATGAAAATGCATAATGAATAAAACTTTAATTGTGTGTTATAAAATACGGGGCGACTGCGCCTGACAGGACTGCTTGCGCTTCGCCGCCAGCAAGCGGATCGCGCTCCTGCTACGCGGGGGAACGCTCCATTCCCCCGGCAAACACATTTTGCCGGCCCTGGACTTTGCCGCGCAAAGCCCTCCTCCGGTTCGCAAACCGAAGGTTCGCAACATCTGGAATGTTATGCGAAATTTTACTTGCAAAACCTCTGTTTTTATTGTATAGTAAATGAAGCTGTTCCAAAACTTGCTTTTGGAACAAGCTCAAGTGAGGGGCATTGAGTATGAGAATAGCAATTGTGAGCGTTCCCGCTCAAAGGCGCGGCGTTCCGCAGTATTGCGCCTGTTTGCAAAAAGGTTTTGAGGCAATGGGACATCGCGCGGACGTTATAGATGCATGGACGGAAGATGGATTCAAGTTGCCCGCCTACGATTATATAGTTGCCGCCGTTGAGACGCTTTCCTTTTTCTCCGTTAAACTGCCGGATAAGTTGCGTAAAATTTTAAGCGAAGGAAGCGGACTTGGAGGAAAAAAAGGCGCGGCGTTCCTGGGCAAAAAATGCATGAGAACCAATAAGGCGTTGCTCAACATCATGGCGGTGATGGAAAAAGAAGGCTTGTTTGTCAACAGAAGCGAGATAATTTTGGGAAATGAACATGCGGAAGCCTTGGCAAAACGTATAGGCGCGTAATCTGTATGGATGATTACTACGCTCTTCTCGGCGTAAATCCGGACGCCTCTTTTTCTTCCATAAAAAAAGCTTTCCGTGAAAAAGCCAAACGCCTTCATCCCGATGTCGCGGGCAGCGCCGACATCTCCAAGATGCGGCGCCTTATCACCGCATATAAAGCGTTGTCCAACGGCGCAAGCCGCCATGAATACGACAGAGTGTTCTCTTATAACGCCCGGAAAAAAGAATTCAATTATCGTGATTTTCTCGCTTCAAAAACGGATGATCCAGCGTGTCAGGCAAAACTGGTGTTGTGGGACCTTTTCCATGAACAGGAAGCGTCCGCTCTTGCTCTTTGGCGCGCGCAGGGCGGACTTGCCTTTCTTATGAAGCAGTATCTGGAGCGCGGCGACTGGATGGATGGCGCGTATGTGCTTGCCGAAGAGCTTAACAAGCGGCAATGTTACTACGAGGCGTTTTCGCTTCTGGCTGAACTGGTGCGGGAAGAACGCCGCCTCCCCTATTTTAAGCATTTTACCGTTGACGTTGAAATCTTTCTCAAGGAATTGGTGCGGATTAGACTCCGTCCTTCCGTTGATGACAAGACATGGGTCGCGTGCATGAAAACCATGCTTGAACTGGGCTTTACACCCAAAGAGGAAGCCCGCTGGTTGCGGTCAATGGCGGAGAGTCTTTTCACGCTGGGGCAGATCGCTGACGCTCAGGCGACGCTCCGCGCAGCCATTGAGCGCGATCCGGCGTTATCAAGTGTAAAACGATTGCAAAAAAAGCTGAAGGCCGCCTCCGCATAACGTTTTGCGCGGCTCTGCGCCGCTCTGCGCGGCAAACGAGAAACCCCAGCAAGCGCGAGACCGCTTAACAGCTTGACATTTCTTTCATAATACCCGATCATGGACGCCATGTTTCAAAAACAAAAAATTGTTCCTCCAAACCAGGGAGCGGGACAGCTTGCGGTTGCGCTGTGCGCAATCTGTTGGAGTACATCTGGTCTTTTTATCAAGTTGCTTGATTGGCATCCGGTTGTCATTGCGGGCGGGCGGAGCTTCATTGCGGCTCTTTTTATGCTGGCGATAAAATTGTTGTTTCCTCAAAAAAAGGCGTTTGTACACAGGCGCGGAAAAACCGGCGCTCCGGCTGTGTTCGCCGCCGGATGTTGCTATGCGGGCGCCATGATCACCTTTGTCATTGCCAATAAACTCACCGCTTCCGCAAATGTGATACTGTTGCAATACTCGGCGCCTATATGGGCATGCCTGTTGGCGTGGCTTCTTATAAAAGAAAAGCCCGGCTGGGAGCATTGGATCGCGCTTGTCCTTGCTGCGGGAGGCATGCTCTTTTTTTTCAAGGACGGACTTAAAACCGGCGCAGTCGCGGGCGACGCTTTGGCGGTTGTCTCCGGCATCCTTTTTGGGGCTAATTCGGTGTTTATGCGTATGCAAAAAAATGGAAACCCCTCGGATTCCATGCTGGTCTCGCATATTGTCACCGCATTGTTCGCGGCGCCTTTTTTTATTCTGTTTTTTCCAACCTTCACCCTTTCCTCGACATCCGCAGTCGCCTTCATGGGCGTTGTCCAAATAGGTTGCGCCTCCCTTCTCTTTTCGTACGGCATTAAACGGATAAACGCGATTCAAGCTATGCTCACCGCTTCAATCGAACCGGTTCTCAACCCCCTCTGGGTGCTTGCCGCTACGGGCGAAGCGCCTTCTTCTTCGGCGTTGCTAGGCGGCGCCGTGATTCTGTTTGCCGTGGTTTTTTCATCAACCATCAGACCAGTTATGAGTCTTGCAAGAAAATTGTAGCACAAATGAGCGCTATTCTTCTTGCAACCATTAACGCGAAATGGATACACCCCAGCCTTGCCCTTCGGTTGCTCAAGGCGAACCTCGGCGAATACGAACACGAGGCGGAAATCCTTGAGTTTGCGATTAGGCAGCCGTTTTCGGAAAAACTGGAAGCCATTCTGGAAACGAATCCGCGTATTCTGGGACTGTCCGTCGCCATTTGGAACCATACGGCGACCAGGGAACTCCTTGAAGCCGCCGTTCAAATATGGGGGCAAAGACGCCCCATCGTAGTTCTTGGCGGGCCGGAAGCCTCAAGCCTTGACGAAGACGCGCCGCTTTTCAAGTGCGCGGACTACGTCGTCCGTGGCGAAGGCGAAATTGTGTTCCGCGAACTCTGCTCATGCATCCTGAAAGGGAGCGGCGCCGAAGCGAGCGTAACAACAATTCCTTCGGCCCTAATCGTCCACGGCAAATTCATTGTCGCAAAACCGGTTGATCTCGCGGCGATTGATCCGGGCTGCCGGCTCTACACACAGGAGGATCTGACCCGCAAGCTCACCTATGTAGAAGCGTCCCGCGGGTGTCCTTTTGGCTGTGAGTTTTGCATGAGCAGTCTTGATAAAAACGTACGGTTTTTCCCGCTCGCCCCTTTTCTTGAAAATATGGAAGACCTGTTTCAAAGAGGCGCCCACACATTCAAATTTCTGGATAGAACCTTTAACATAGACATGCTCCGCGCCGCGTCTATCTTGGAATTCTTTCTTGCAAGGCTGGAACAAGCGCGTCAAGCGCGGCATTGCGTTCATTTTGAGATGATTCCTTCGAGTTTTCCCATAGAATTGCGCGCGTTGCTGATGCGTTTCCCGCAAAACTCGCTCCGGCTTGAAGTTGGCATACAAACGTTTAACGCCAGGACATCGCTTCTTATCAACAGAAAGAGCGATCCGGAAAAAGAGGTGGAAAACCTCGTGTTTTTGCGCGAAAAAACCAGCGCCATCATTCACGCGGACCTCATTGCAGGGCTTCCCGGGGAAGACTTCGCCTCGTTTGCAAACGGCTTCAACCGGCTTTTGCTGGCGTTATCCGGTGCAAACAGGGGCGGCGTTCACGAAAACCGCGAAAACCGGATGGAAATCCAACTTGGCATCCTCAAATGCCTTCCCGGAACACCACTTGCCCGCAGAGCCAAAGAACTCGGTCTCTGTTTTTCAGAAAGCCCCCCCTACGAGGCGCTGGAAACATCCACTCTTTCCCGTCAAGAATTGGATCGCATCAAAAATTTCGCTCGTTTCTGGGAAATTTTGGTGAACCGCAACGCAATTTGCGGCGCGGCTTTGTTTTCGGGAAGCGCCAACATTTTCGACAGCTTCATGTACATAGCCAGCAAACTGCGCGAGCGTTTTGGACGGAATTGGGGCATAGACAAGAATGACCTGATAGAGGCGTTCAACGGCATCGCGGCTTCTCTTGGCGACGCGCCCGTACGGTTGTAGCGAAGCAAGCGGGCGTTATGCGATGTTGCGTTTCCCATGATGGGAATGATCGGGTGGAATGCCTCGCTTTTCAGTCCGCGCTTGCTGGTACATAGCCGGTGAGGTATGAAGCCACGCGCTATTAATAAATTCCTATCCAACGCAATCCGCCCTAATGATAGTGTCATAAATAAAACCAAAAGTCTGCGGATTTTCCGCAGATTACACGGATTTTTTATACAAAAATTCCTCTTAAATCTGTGACGCCGTGATTGCCACAAGAGGATGGACTCATAGAAAAACAATCGCTCTATTTTTAGAATTTTTATTGCATCTTTCTGGTCTCGTAGTTCTTCTTTCAAGGTTATGAATGTGTATTGCATAACCGTATCCCGAATCGCCGTAAAGCGGCGAAGCGCATACAGACCTGTCATGCGCCATACCGTACAAAAAGCCAGCCCAGCGGCGGCGCAATCAGCGCAAGCCCCGCTAGCTGACCGGCGAGAACGTCATCACCCTGTAGAACAGTTCCACAGACAGGTACACGTTCAGCACTACACCGTGGACGGAGTGGAGATTGAAGGCGACGACTTCACCCTGAACAAGGACGTAACGGCGAGCGACGTGTCCCCTCCCCCCATCCAACGACGCTTAAAATTGACGGAGCTTCGATAACTAGTCCCATTCCTATAAAAACGATACTGTAAACGACGATTTAGACCTACTTGTTTCAAAGGCTACCGAGAAACCCTTGATGTCAAAATCGTGAATGGAATCAAATCTCTTTACAATAACGGGAATCCAGTCTTACAGGTATCGACTCCCATGCAGTTGAAAGGCGATGTCTGGTGCAGTCAGCTTGACAGGATACAAGCTGCCCAAGGGAATATTTACGCAGATGAAACATTAAGGCTTTTGGGAAACCAACCGCGAAATTATGCTTGCCGACTTCTTGGCGGCCTATACAAACTGCGGTTTCAATCTGGACGGGGAAACAACTTCCTGCCCAAGTTTTCTCTCGACATAACCGAATCTACAAGCTGTTCGAGCGCTGCCATGACAAGGGCAAACTGGATAACCCGTCGGAACTGGCGCCGATAATATGACCGTTGCCGGGAACAGCGCGACAGGGCTTTATGGCCCCGACAATCAGCCCTCCGCCTCCTTTCCCTACAAGGTCAAGGGCGAAGTCCTGATCGCCATGTACGCCTTCGCCAGCTTCGAAAACCTACGAATACACCGGAAACCTCTCCATGCCAGCTAATACCGGATTCAGCGACAAGCCATACAAAATTAGGAATTTCGCCACGAAAACCTAGTGTTCACAAAATTACTTTGAAGCTAGTGGGGCTTGCGGCATTCGCCTCGGCCACCGCGTTCCAGGCCAAGTCGACAGGGGAATCCATGAGCCTGACCTTTCCCCGCGACATCAACTATGCCAAAGACGATTCCGGTATTACAACGCTGATCGGCACGACATCCGAAGGTTTCGACGCCCTGTACGCAAGCAATCGCGGTACCGGACTCTATGGGGTTTTGGAATTACAAGACTGGGCTAATGCCACTCCGTCCGCCAAACAGTCTCTGTCCAGATTTACGGACTTGGGCAAGTGGACTGCGGCGGAGTTCAATCAACTCCTCTCCTCTGTAATTAAACCTTACGCAAACCAAAATCCCGCTTTTATTTTTACCGGGAATCCCATCATCGCCGCCGTCTTTGACGACAGACGTGTCATGCAGGACGAAGAACGGGCTGTGTGAGCGGGAGCAAGCAGGCGGAGCCGCCATTCCGCGCCGCCATCGTCATGTCTCATTTATTTGAAAAAATTTGAAAAACATGAAAAGCGGCTTTCTCAAAACCGGCTGCGAACGTAGTTCGCGTTTTGGGAAAGCCTCACAAACTAGTTGGCGCAAGCGGATTGCGCGGCGGGGATGCAAGGCGCGGAATTTTCAGCCGCCAATCACAAAAAATGAAAAAAAACCTTGACACCTTCAAAAATACGGTATACACTATCGGGTAATAGAATAAACCCCAACGCTTACGCTAGGGCAATCAGACGCGGAGCCTATGGGGAGCAAGGAGGCTGTAATGGCTAAAGTAGAATTGAAAGGCATTGGCAAGGTCTATGATGGCGGCGTACGCGCCGTGGACAACGCCAATATCGTAGTCGAGGACAAAGAATTTGTCGTTTTTGTAGGTCCCTCAGGATGTGGAAAATCAACAACGCTCCGTATGGTCGCGGGTTTGGAAGATATTTCCGAAGGCGAGTTGTACATCGACAGCGAGCTTATGAATCAGGTGCCGCCCAAAGACAGGAATATCGCTATGGTGTTCCAGAATTACGCGCTGTATCCGCACATGACCGTGTACGAAAACATGGCGTTCGGGCTTCGCATCAAGAAAGTTCCCAAAGATGAAATCGACCGCCGCGTACGCGAAGCCGCAAGAACATTGGATATCGAACAATTCCTTGAACGCAAACCCAAGGCGTTGTCCGGCGGTCAGCGTCAGCGCGTCGCGGTGGGGCGCGCCATTGTCCGCAACCCCAAGGTATTCCTCTTTGACGAGCCTTTGTCAAACCTTGACGCGAAACTCCGCGTAACCATGCGTAAAGAGCTTTCCGAACTCCACCTCAAGCTCAACGCCACCATGATCTATGTTACCCACGACCAAGTGGAAGCTATGACTATGGCAAGCAAGATTGTCGTTATGAAAGATGGCAAAGTGCAACAGATCGGCGCTCCCCTGCAATTATACAACGAACCGGTCAACAAGTTTGTCGCGGGCTTCATCGGCTCCCCGCCCATGAACTTCCTGTCCGTCAAAGTGGTGGATAAAGGCGGTTCCATTGTACTTCAAGAAGAAGCTTTTGAAATTAAACCGGATCAGAGCCATGTTGACGCGATCAGGAAATATGTTGGCAAGGAAATTTTCTTTGGCATCCGCCCGGAAGATTTGCACTTCTGTGAAAAATCCGCTTCAGAAAACAATATGTCGCTCAAAATCAGCGTCGTTGAGCCGCTTGGCGCTGATATTCACCTGTGGCTCACCAGCGGAACCCAGCCGCTTGTCGCCCGCACCGAAGCTCATTACAGCTTTAAGGTCGGCGATACGGTCAACTTTACGCCGCGTCTCGACAAAGCCCGCTACTTCGACAAGGAAACCGAGGTCTCTATTCTCGCAACCGAATAAGCCTTCCGCGCCGTTCAGAGTGGGGCGATGTTCCCGCAAAGAAGAAATTTTGGAGAGAATAGTTTTTATGTTATGAACCAAGACCCTCCGTAGGGAGGGTCTTTTTTTATATTTTATATAAGAGGAGATGAGAAAGATGACATTTACGGAAAGAATGAAGCGGTTCGCTTCAAAAATTGGCGACACCACGCAGGATTTCGCTTCCAAAGCGGGAGACACGGTTCAGAGTATTGGCGAGAAAGGCGCCTCGGCATCCAAGGAATTGTTCAGTACGGCTCAAGATCTGGGATCCAAAGGCTTGCAAGCGTCAAAAGAGTTTATCAGTAAAGCCGGTGACAAAGCTCAAGACATCGGTGAAAAAGGCAAGCTGACCCTTGAAATCAAAAAACTTGAATTCAAAGCGCAGAAACTCACCACGCAACTTGGCGCGGAAGTGTATGTCGCGCTTGTCGAACAAAAACTGGCTGGCGTCAATCTCTCAACGCCTGCCATAAAAGATATTATCTATGAGCTTGACGCGCTCCAGAAGGAAATCGACAAAAATGAAGCGGAATTAGAAAAGCAATAGTCTGCGAACTCCACGGTCAATTCGTGTCCTTGTTAAATCCATGAAAGCGGAGGTTTTCAAAATGGAAAGCCTCTGCGGAATTATTTTGAAGAAAAGATGAGAGGAAGGGGTTGACAAAAAGGGAGGTGGTGTGATAGAGTGAGACACCCAAGAGAAAGGGTGAGCGCGTCAAAAGGGCTTGGGCTTGATTGGGGCG
>JAISCC010000084.1 GCA_031265845.1 Treponema sp. | reverse complement strand
CCTATGGCGAGGGCGTCTTCCGGGCCGGCGAGACTCTCGTCCAACGGCTCGCCCACGCGGACGGCGAGGCTTTCCGCCGCCGTCTCATTGTCCGCGGCGCTCTTTCCGATCTCGGCTTTCAGAGCGTCGTAAAAAGGGGCGTCCAAAAACCCTGAGTGGCTTCTTTCTCCGTTGTATGCGAAGGCTCCGTCATACACAGCCCTCGCCCGCGCGTGATCCTCATAGTTCTGAGGGATGTCCGCGGCGATGACGTCGCGGATTTCAACGCCCTCCGCCGCCATCCGGCGCGCCAGCTTTATCTGGACCGTATCGGTCGCGTGAAGCTCGTCCTCGTGATAAATTATAAAAACTATTTTTTCCAGAAAAGATCGGGTGTTTTTAACGCTGTTGATCGCCCTGACAAGACCGCCCCTTGTTTCCGGGTCCGGCGCTTCCTCATCGGTCCTGATGACAAACCTGTATGGCAAGCCGCCATAATCGAACCATTCTTTGACTTCCGCCCTTAAAAAAACAACGGACGCTATTTCCTCACTGACGGAAGGCGTCCCCTTCCGCGTATGCCAGTCCAGCGACTTGAGAATTATCTCCCGCTTTCGCTCTATCGGAAAATCGGCGCTGTAGAAATCACAATGAAACTGCCACGCCAACAAATCAAGAAGAAAATTGTCGGCGATCCGCTTCCTTGCCAAGTTGGGTATTATCTCGACGCCAGGTATGTTGGCAACCAGGCGCCGCAATTCGCCGTCGAAAGCCCGGCACATCGCGCGGACGTTTTTGTCTTTCGCCAGATTGGGGGGAAGCAGCGGGATTATGGAAATGTCAGACAGATCCACTATTCATCCTCCAGCCCTTTGCAAACCATCCGCGCCGGGGCGCCGCTCAAAACGCCGATCTGCCAAGGATCCAGCTTCGTAAACGCCGGCTCATGTATGACCGCCCGCTTCGCTCCGCATTCCATAACCAGCTGATGAAAGAACGAAGGGTTGATGTCGCGCCCCAGGACATTTCTCTGCCATGAAACAAAACGCTCCACAGCCAAATTAACATTGTCGATAATAGACTGGGCCTTCGCGGCGTCAGCAGTCCGTATCCAGTATTCACCTACAATGTTGTACTCTACAGGCTCCGGATCCATCACATGGACAAAATCGGCGAGCGGCCGCACCCGCTTGTCGGACAGCGTTTCGAGAACCTGGCTCTTCACTTCCTCCGAAGGAAGCTCGCCATCCTTCATCAAGACAGCCACATTGACGTTCCCTGGCCCGGTTCCCGATTCCCGAAAATACGTGAACAACTCGTCATAGAAGCCCTGGGCGTCCGTTATCCCCCATGGGGAAAGGAAGCCCGCAAAATCGCCGATGTCCAAATCAGGCATCCAAACCTTTGTGTCCGTAACGCCGGGGTTCGCCGTCCGCGCCCAAAACTCGTACGCGCCGTCAGGGCCGGCGACGGAAAACGATTCGGGGAGCATTTGAAGACGCGCCCGGTACGCTTCAATACCCTCGATATCCGCTCCGCCGCTTGTGGGCGTGACGTTTTCGGCGGACGCCACGAACGGGGTGATGTCGACCATGTTGCTAATGCCGCCGGGCTCAAACCCCATGCCGGCCATGCCGGCGGTCATGCATTCGGCCTCAACGTCCCCATATAATTCGCCGGCCGGAATCTCAATCGCCTTTTTTGTCGCGAAGAATATTATGTTGTCGGGGGTCACGCGGTATCCCTTCGGGATTATCGTCCGCGCCGTCCGGGGAATTGACAGGGTGTACCTAATTGTTGTCAGCGCGTATGAAGCCGGAAGCCGCCTCCCCCGCTCGCCGTACAGACAGCCGATCTGCTCTATCGTCTCCTCGTCGGCGAAGAACAAAAGGTTTCCCTTTCCCGTTTTGTCTATGTCTGTGGCAACCTGGGTCAGCGCTGCGGCCTCTGCCAACTGCACAAGCCGCTCCGGATCCGCCGGAGCCAACCTATAACCCGGTTCGCCCGCCGCCCTGCGGATTTCCTCGTACACCCTCTGCAAACGGTCCTGTATTTTCCTCGCGTCTGTTTCCGCAAACTGCAAGTCGTTAAACGCCATTCAGATTCACCTCCACTTTTACCGTTGGTGAAATCTGACCTGACAACACGTCGGCATCCCAAATAATTTGTTTCAGAATTGCCCTGGGCTCGTACTTTTTTAATTGCAAGAATATTTCCTGTTCGGACTTGGCGCGTGTCGTGTTTATGGGGCTGTCCAGAAACTCAAAGCTGATCCCAAAATTTCGGTCAAGCGGCACGGTGCCGCGCCGGGTAGTTAAAATTGTTCGGACATTTTGCATAACTTCCATGATCCCGGTTAACCCATACGTAACATTCGTGGGCAAACCCTCAATTTTTACCATCAGTTATACTCCTTTGCAGTTACGCTCAATTCCATCCACAGTATCTCGCCGTCACGCGGGCCGAATACCGTGGAATTCCCGGATATTTCGGTGAGCCTCCACAAATTGTCGCTTAATGGAACGCCTCCTAAAATAAGGGGGTGGCATTCGCCTTTCCGCACCGCCGCCCTTAAACCCTCATAGCTTTCCCGCGGGTCCACTCCCAGCATAGTGGTGAAAATGATTGCTATTTCCAGTTCGTCAAGGCCGGGGCCCAGGAACTCCGACAATGGGGCGGTATTTATCGTCTCATGCTCCGCCCAGCGTCCGGAGGATTTTTGAGAGAGTTCCTGGAATGTTCTGGCAATATTGCCTGTGACTTCAAAAACAAGATCGCCCCATGAGCCAATTACCATTCCGCCAACTCCTAAGAAATTACCATGGCCGTAGTCGATCCGGCAAAAGCCGCATGGCCGCCGGAAACGGGCGCAGGATTCACAAAACTTGTTTTTACACTCGCAATAATCTGCGCGCAAAGATTGGTCATGGCGGCGTCCTGATCTTTCTCTTTTGCCATTACCGCATCCAATACACCGGCAGGGTTAAAAGTCAACGGCGCAACGGTAAAACCAGTCGCCGCCTGTATGGTCAATCCCTTTATGAGCGTTGCCAATTTAACCAGCATAAGCTCAAATGTATCCGGGGTAAGCGTCCCGTTTCCTGACACCGTCGCGTTAAAAGAACCAGTCGGATCGGTGGTCCCGGACGAATTGGCGGCCTTCCATTGGTAAGTTATTTGCATGTTATCGCAGATGTTTTTTAACACCGCGTCGCCGAATTTCTTATTGGCATTTGCGGCGGTGTCGGCGCCGCTTTTCAAGGCGTTAATAATATCGTTTTTCATGCTGATTGCTGATAATGCCATTTTGTTTTCCTTTATGTTCCGATTACGGTGTCGCCTGTTTGGTCCGCCCCGGTAAACAAGCATTTCGGGAGCCCGCAATACGGCCCTTGACCGTTAGGCGCCGCCGTCCCTTTTGTTGTCAATTTCCCTCCGGTTATTTTTGTGTCCGCCCCGTCAACTATAACTTCCGGAGCTTTTACGGTTACTTTTTCTCCCCCTTCCACAAGCACTTCATTCGCTTTCACTGTCGCCGATTCTTTCGCTTCGACGGAAGCTGTGTTTGCTTTTATATCGACGTGTTCTTTTACCTCTATGTTGAGATTATTCGCCTTCAAAGAACAATCCTGATCGCATATCAAGTCCAATGTCCCCTTGTCGGCGTCAAACTTGACGACGTTCTTCCCGTTGTCGCTTGCCAATAAAATGACATTGGGCTCTCCGCCCTGGGGCATTTTTCCGGCGGTATAAACCTTCCCCAGGATATAGCCCTCTTCGGCTCCGTTCGGGAGGCGGCTTACCACCACCTGGTCGCCCTCTTTCGGGGTGTAAAAGAAGTTCCATCCCCCCGCCGCAGGGAATAGTACCTGCATAAACCCGGAAACGGTTCCGGAAAGATCGTCAAAGCCGACACGCGCCGAAGCGGATTTTACGTCACGTTCCGTCGCCTGCCCCTGGTGAAGCGCCGTCCGATTGTCCGCCACGCTAATACCCCAAAACCCTGTGGGCGTTTACCGTAGTCAGGTAGCCGCCGCCTGTTTTATGGCTTGCCATATCCACCATATATTTCCCAGAGTATTCGCCCCAGTTTGTCATATTGATGGTGACCCCGCCAACCATTTTCACGTTGCCCATTATTTGTAATGTGCAAGTCCATTCGTTTTTATTTTTCTCCCGGCAGCGCGCCCGGCAAATCCTGTTTGCGTTATCGGTTGCGTCCGTTCTTGGCCTGTCAAAATCGGCTGTTATATCACTAAAGGGATGCATCCCGGTATCGAAAGTCCCCCCGGCGCCGCCGGAACCGTCATCAACGCCGTTTCTGAAATTATCTCCCCGAAGATCCCCTGGCCGTTCATTCAATGCCAGCTTTTGCCCTGTCGCAGGGGGATTGGGCGGGGCAAATTCGCCCTGCGCGACAATCCCTGATTTTGGGTCTTTGTACAATAATTCAACTTTTTTAACCGTACCATTCGTATCTTGCACGAAAGAATAGTCAATTATGCGGCCGCCTATTTCTGATTTATCAAAGGCGTCAACCGGGTCTTTCTCCTCATAGACCGATTCCTCAAACAAAACCATTTTTTCATCCGTCACTTTCAGAGCCACGCCGTATCGGACGCACAAATCCATGAGGAAAGACATGTCCGTCTGTTGAAGCTGGTCCACACGGTCAAACTTGACGTCCGATTCAACCTCATACATCAATTGAATGCCGGTTTTATCCGCTATTGTCTTGGCTATTTCCTGCAGGGTGGCCTCTTCCCATTTGTTTGTTTTTTCTTCCCGCTTCAAGCTGGATGTTACGGGAATGGACACCGCCTTAATGGTGAATTTATCGGGGGGACCGGAAAAACTGCATAAATCGATTTTAAATTTTCCGGTATCCAGCTCGTCAGAATCCTCATCCTGATTCCAATTTTCTACACAGATTTTGGCGCGGAAGTTTAACGCGCCGCCCCCGGACTGTCCCGGGTTTTCTCCTTTGATATCCTGTATCAGGGTCAGCTTGCCGGATTCTCCCCGGTATTGCGGATGTTCAGCCACATACTGTGACCACCCTGACGAATTGGCGACGCGCTGCAGCTCGGCCCCCTGTGCAGGCGTCAAATCGCTTGCGTCTATCATGCGCTGCAATTCCGCGGCGCCAACCCCGCGCTGCAACGCCCGCGCCATTTCCGTGTAATCTGATGAGCCGCTTTCAGTCCCTGCCCCGGCCCCTTGCATCGGGTACCAGGCGTCAATGAATTTTCCGTCCCTGTCGGTTACATTCAAGTCTATGGAATCCGACTCCCCGGACGCCCTGTCGATATAAGTGAAGTCAAGAATGACATCCGACACCGCTTTTGAAATGTCAGCGCCGTCAATTTCCACTTCCAGGAAGGAATGCCGCGGCAACATGTCACGCCCCCCGCTTCCACGGAGGCAATTGGGCGACGGAGTTGGGCGGCGCAACCGGCTTGTCAGGAATTGTTATCAAGGTCGGTTTTTCAAACCGTACAACACGGCGCAATCGGGGGTTCGCTTTCAATAGGGTGTCAATAAACCTTTCATCGCCGTAAGCGGCGTATGAAATTTGATCCCAAACAGAGCCCTGCGGGGCCAGATATTCTTTAACCATAAGACACCCTCATGCGGTCCCGCATAATTGAATCAAATATCGATTTTACCTTGGACTCAAAATCCTCGCCCGCTTTCTGGCCGGCTGCGGATATGCGGCTTGCGGCGTTGCCGTCAGGGGTTCCGCCGTTGAAATTATTCGTCATTTTGAATTCCACATTGACCACGGCGCCGCCTGACGAAATTCTTTGGGCGGCCGCTGCCATGACCGGGGAGGATTCGGGAGTTCTAACGGGCGGCGTCGCAGACGGAAGAGACGCCGCCGCCGATATTGCCGGCGCCTGTTCGCTCGCCCTCTTCAAGTAACCGCCCAACTCTCCGGACCGCTTCCAGACGTCAAATCCATGGGGCGTATTGTTTAACGGAACCACCGACTCGGCCCCTCGCTCGGCGATTTGGGCGATGTGCGGCTGGCTGAATACGCCGCCCGTGGCATGGGCCGCAATATCAATCGTCTTACCGTTTCCAAAAAGACCGCCGATTTTATCGCCAATGCCGCCAAAGAAACCCTTTACGGTTTCCCAGCCTTCTTTTATTTTGTTGATAAATCCGAATAGCTTTTCCTGTATGGAATTGAACAGTCCGAAGAAAGCGTTTTTAACGTATTCAATCGCCTCTCCCGGGCCTCGCTTAATCGCTTCCCAGAGTCCGGAGAAGAACCCGGCGACGCCGTTCCAGATGTTTTTTATGCCGTCAACTAATCCGGAGAACCACGACTTGAGCGTGTCCCACACCGCCATAGCCGTGTTCACTACGCCGTCCCACAAGCCGGAGAAAAATCCCGCTATGCCGTTCCAAATGGTCTTTATCCCTTCGACCGCTCCGAAAAAAACAGCGGTTATCCCGCCCCAAATGAATGAGGCGGCTTCTTTTATATCTTCCCAAAGTCCCGCAATGAAATTTATAGCGCCCCGCCAAGCGGACTTTATCGCGTCAATTACGGTGAAAAACACGCCTTTAACCCCTTCCCAAATCACCGAGGCCATCGCTTTCATCCCGTCCCAGAGGGTTCCAAGGAAAGCGGCGAAACTTATCCAGATGGTTTTTACGCCGTCAACCACGGCGAAGACATTATTTTTAATCGCATCCCAGATGGCGAGGAATACATTCTTAATCCCATTTAATATGGCGGAAAACACATTGACAACGCTTTTCCAAATGCTGATGACAGCATCCCATACTGACTTGATTATGGCGAATACGCCCTGCCAGACTTTGGAAAATATGAGTTTTACGGACTCCCATATCTTGACGAAGACATTCCCCCCGCCTTTCCAGATCGAAATAAGCCCGTCAAAAATGGATAGCGCCGTATTTAAGATTGTGGTGAAAATCGTTTTAATGACAGTCCATATCGAGGTGAAGATCGTCTTGAAAACATTAAGGACACTCATGACGACATTTTTTATAGAATCGAAAACGGTCTTAATGACATTCCATATTCCCTGCCCCGCTGTTTTTATGACATTCCAAATCGAAAGAAATATGGTCTTAAACACTTCAAACAACGCTCCGAGAGAAGCTTTTAACGACTGCCAGACCGCTGAAAAATAGTTCTTAATCCAGCCAAAAACAGCGGAGACTGCTTCCTTGATCTTGCTAAAAACACCGGCGAGCGTTTCATAAAGGGCTGGATATTTTTCTTTAAACCAACTTCCCATTCCTGAGAATACCCCTTTGATGTTCTCCCACAAGCCCTTAAAGAATTCCAACACTGCATCCCAATTTTTAACGCTCTTGTATATTTTCGTAGTAATTGCCGCCCGTCAGTTCGCTCGTCGCTTCGCTGGCTGTCGCGTAGCCCAGCGCCGTAAGCTTTTCGTAATTTTGCGCGCTCTTGCCCAGGTCTATGTGCGGCATCCCGGGTCCGTTCCATTTCGCCCTGGCGTAAGAGCGCCTTATAACCACATTGTCAAAATACCCGGGCGCCTCTATCCAGCCGCGCATAACGGCCTCGTCCATGAACGCTTCATAAACCGGCTGGCAGAAATCGTTTACCAGTCCCGAACGTTTTACTTTGAAATTGCTGCGCGCCACATTATTGGCCGCCTGGGACGCGCTAAATGAGGACTGGTACAACTGCACCAGCAATTCATAGGGGACGCCGACTGACGGCCCCATCATCTGCAAAATTGATTTTATAAACGGCTCAAAGGATGTCGTGGGCCTGGTCGGGTTGACCGCTTGCACTGATTCCCCGGGCCTTGCGTACTGGACTATGCCGTTGCCAAGGGCTATCAGGTTGTCATCGCCATCGGTCAGCCGCTCGCCTTCGCCTCCTTCCAAGCCTTCCATTTCTCCGGCCACGGCATCCGGATTTTCAGAAGTCACCACCAGCGTGAACATCGCCTGTATCTGCGCGGCGACGGCCTCGGCTTTAATATAGCGGTCAAGGGTAAGCGCCAATTCGACTACCGGCGCGATTATCGGTATGCCGCGGCGCTGCCCCGGCCGCTCCGATTCCATTAAATGCAAAACATTCGGCAGCCCGGTTTCGGCCCCGTATGCCGGAATGAATATCCAACGCGGATAATTATTCTCGTTATGCCTGAACGCATGCGGCCTTCGCTTCGCCAAAGGATGCCCGGTATAGAACCAGTAGCCAACCACATCGCCCCATTGTGAAATTTCAACGCCGCCGTAAATATCGTTCCCCTGTCGCTCACGCTCAATCCGTTCCACGGCGTCCGGGTCGGCGCAACAATCAGCTTCAATGACTTGTATCTTCAAGGCAAACGGAGCGTTCCGGCGTTCAAACCGCGGCATGGTTACAAACACGTCCCCTGCCTCCTGTTGCGCCCTGAAAACCAACCTTGTCAGCTCATAAAAATTATCGCGGTGGTATAAGTCGCAGGCAGTCGATTCAGCGAACGTCTCCCATAACCGCAGAACGGAAGATTTCCAGTTTTTTACATCTTCCTCGGACATTCCCAGGAAATCGGCGTCAGGGGTTGGCTCAGGGCGCAAGCCGTCCCCGACCGCGTTTATTGTCAGCGTCTTATACAGCCCGGCAATAATCGGGGCTTCCATGGTCAACTGCCTGCTGCGCTGCCGGATGACGGGAAGGTTCGCGACAATGTCATCATCGGGAGATCCGCCTGTCCAATTCCAGCCCTTAAATACCGGCTTGGTTAATGACGCAGCGGAATGCGAATAACCGGACGCGAGGATTTTGTTGTTCGCTTTTGAGATTGGATTTCCGTATTCGTCTAACAAAACAACTCTTTTTCCCATTGTTTTACCCAACCGGCACTACACGCCGGAACCTGCCGTCGCCACCGGAAAGGGTGTCAACCAGGTCATCCAACATATTTTTGCGCTTATATAACGTGGCCAAATCAGCCCTGGTCAAACTGCGGGTCCCGACGCTGTATGACTGGGCTCCGCCTAATATCGCGGTTATGGCGGAATCTATTTGCTTTAGCTCAGCCTTTGCCTTCGCCAACTTCTCCGATTTTCTCTTGTTCGCCATACTTCCCCCCGGGAAAATAAAAAAAGCCCGCAGGGATTGAAAGAGGACGCGCCTCTCCCAGTCTCTACGGGCTTCCGCATATTCGGTCAGCCTGCTATAATGCTATGCTTCAATTATTCACATGAATTCTGAAAATGTCAAGTCTTTTTTATGACTTTCGGGATTTCCGGCTCTTTCTCAATCTTGACGCGGTTTTCAACTATCAGATCAAGCGTTCGGGCGCTTGCGGAAATGTTTATCGTCACGCTGCCATACTCAACGGCGCGCGCCGCTTTCCGGATCGCCTCAAGGTGCGCGCCGGTTAATTCCATAATCCCTCCCGTCTATAACTCTATGCCCTTCCCTCGGGCTATTTCATTTTTGCCGACGGTCGGCTTTTTTCTCTCGCCGGGTTCCGGAGCGACAGCCGGCTTTTTTTCTCCGGTTGGCCCAGCCCACGGCTCCGCCGTATAAATCCGCCTCAACATAACATCGTCCTTCGGGGACATTATGCGGAGCGCGGCGCGCGCGTAACAAAAAGTGTCAAAAGCTTCGTTTCTATCCCCGGAGGCTTTGTGCCATTCATATCGGGGGTAACCAGATTTATTCTGTATTATCACCCGTTTCTCTGCTGTAAGCATTGAGAAAAAATTAGCGTCGCAACCATTTATAGGACGCCCATCATTGTCCTTTGGAAAATGGCAACACCCATCCCCGGGCCGCCCGATTTTGAGCCAAGTTACTAAATCAGCTTTTATTCCGTCAACGCCAACGATGAACAAACCTTTCTCCCTGCTGGTTTTTGAGGGTCTGGTCAATGGCAATTTATCCCCGCCCTGGCCTTTAATCGGATAGACGCCGCGCGACTGCCGGGCTTTGCAGTACGCGTAAACCTGAGGCGTCATGTGCCCCCCGGTGTCGACCGCCGCACGGCTTATCCGCAACTGTTTCCCGTTGCCGTATGACCATGTTCGAGCCAACAAGTCGTCTATTCGGCTCCAGACTTCACCTTGCCGGGGATCGCCCCAGAATTCTTGATAACTTATCAGCCAATTTTCAAACCCTAAACCCCATCCCCAAATTCCACATGCCAGGCGGTTGTCCTGCACGTCAACGCCCATCGTCAGCACGCAAACGCCGTCAGGCGCTTCAGAACTGTAAACCTCGCGCCGTGTTTCAAGCGCGTGGGACTCCACAACCTCCCCTGTTATTTCCCACGTTTCGGCAAGAATTGTATTTATGAACGTTATCAGTTTTGAGTAGTCGCCTTTCTTCGCCAACCGCTGGGCATCCTCCCATTTCTCCACAAGGTTGTCCCACGCAAGCTGGGAATCGAGAGCGTTGACGTGAAAGCCCTTTGTGTCATGCTCCGGATTTTCAGCCACCCACACGCCTCCTCCGGCTTCCCATTCCCGCCTCGAATAAGCCCCGCCGCAAAACGGGCAGGACATTCCCATCGTTTCAAAATCAAGCCGCCGCCAGGAAAACGGCGACCATTCTTTGCATTCCGGGCATTGGTGCGACCACCGCCCCCTGGTCGAATCGTTATAGGCCGCTTCAATGCGGCTCTTGCCTTTTATCGTCGGGGTGGATGTCAGGACTTTCTTTCGATTGGGGAACGCGTTCGTCCTGGCAAAGGCCAGCTCTACAGGATCGCCCTGGCCGGCGAGGTTGTCAGGAGCCTCGTCAACCTCGTCGAACAAAACGACCCGCACCGGCCGCGACTTTAAGGAAGGGGCGCTGTTGGCGCCGGCAATGACAATGTATCCGCCGGGAAATGACTTTTCCAAAATTTTATTATCCGGGCTTCTTGATTTCTCTGGCGCGATCTTCCCGCGCAGGCATGGCGTGTCCCGGATCATGGGGGTCAGCCGCTTCCCGGAGAACGTCTCGCCCATCGCTATCGTCGGCTGGACCACCATAATCGGGCAGGGGTCATACGTTATGTAGTATCCGATGGGGTTCAATACGCCGGCGTTTGTTTTTCCCATCTGGGCGGCGCACATCACGACCACCCGCTCCACCTTCGGATCGCTTATCGCGTCCATTATTCCAACCGTGTAAGGAGCCCTGTCGGAATGCCAATCCCCGGGCGCGGACGTCTCCGCGCTGGACACAACGCGCTCTTTTTCCGCCCATTCGGAGATTGTCGTCTTGGGAGGCGGCTTAATAATATTTTGCAGGCGTTTTCCCAACGCATAACTTTTTTCAGGTATTGGCATAATTTATGTTATGTTTATGTTTCTTCCGCCGGCAGGTTTTCCGCCTCAACTAATTTTTTCAGGTCCATATCAGCAACCTCATTCATTGCGCGGCGCATCCGCTCGTCCAGTTTCTCCGCTATCTCCCTGACGTCATCCATGCCCCGCAATATCGGCGCCAGCCCCATCGGCATCGCCAGAAGGTTTATCCTGAGCCGCGTCAGCGCCGCCCCCATTATTCTTTCGATGTCCTCAGCCTTATGCAAATCTCCCTCCAGTTGCGCCAGCTTTAATTCCTCCAGTTTTCGTTTCGCGGAAATTTGTTTTAACTTCTCGCTGGACATTTCCTCAGAATCGCCAGACCTGCGGCTGTCTGATTTTTGCCGGTAGTATTGCAAAAGGCTGTGCGCACTTCGGACAAAATCATACTTTGCGGTTTTCTTATCGCCGGGCTCTTTTTTTATCACCCCTTCTTGCGTCAGCTGCTGTATCCGCCGCGGATCAACCCCGACGAATTGAGCCAGCTCTTCAGCGCCGACCAATTTCACTTTCGCCGGCTCAGGTTTTTCAGCGGACTCTTTTTCTTCAACTTTTCCAGCCGATTTTTTGTCAGGTTTCTTTGCCGTCACGATTTTCGCTCCGCTTGCCGTCTTCGACGCGGCTTTTGTCGCGCTTTCGGTTTCCGCCTGTTTCCCATATAACGAAACGAAACCGATAAAAAAAAATATCGCGCCTAGACCTCGTTCGGGGTCAACGCACCCTCGTCAAACGAAACCCCGAAAGAACCTTAAATTTTGCTCAGGACGCGCGAGGAAGCCCGCCATCGCGTCCAAACTGGCTTTGCCATAGGAAAATCCCTACATGGAAAGCCTCCTATAATCCTCATACCGATACACTTAGATTATACCTAATATCACCACAAAGGCAAGAGCAAATTATATTTTGTCAGGGAGCGGCGGCTTTCATTCCGCGGGATCCTCAATCAGCTCAAAAAACTTATTCCGGCTCTCCGCCTTCATCCTTTCGTCCAACTCCTTGAGCTCCTTGTACAGCCGCAGGCAGCACTCCCGGCAGGAGCAGGACTTCCTCTCCTCCGCGGAGCACGACCAGCGCCCATGCCTCGCGCAGGCGTCCCTTATGAGCGCCCCGCACGTTCCCACCTCCGTCCAATGCCTCGCGCAAAACAGCATGTCGAGCGGATAATCCGCCCCCACGCCCGCCCCCCTCGGCGCCGCCTTGTACTCTTCGCGTATGCACGACGGGCAATAATTCGCCGCCACGCTGAACGGCCTCCCGCACCTCCCGCACACATTCCACACCGCCATCTCAAACGACCTCCTTCCCAGCCTCTTCCATCCGCCGCTCGAACGAAAGGCGCGCCTCCTCGTCCAGCGCCAGAATCCGCGCCGCCTCCGCGCCGCAACCTCTTTCCAACGCCTCCTTGTACAGCCGGACGCGCTCCCCATGCTCCCTGTCGAACTCCCTCCGCGCCGCCTCCGCGCGGGCGCGGGCACCCTTCCGCGCCGCCTCTTTCGTCCTCCTCAAAAACCGCTCCGGCGCCCCCGCTCCGGCGAACGCGTCCACTCCGTTTTTGAGGAAGCCGACGAGCCCGCTCGGATACTCGCACCCCTTCAGGTCGTAGAGCGCCGGCGAGTCCCGCGCCCGCTTGTA
>JAISCC010000006.1 GCA_031265845.1 Treponema sp. | reverse complement strand
CCGTAATAATTGATTAAAGAGCAGATAGTTGCTATACTGCACGAGTAATAGTATTGTTGATGCATTACAGGAAAATCACTAATTCTATATTTTTCACCTTTATGGGATGCCAGAATACTGACATAGTCGTCATTAATTCTGTTTTCTATGATTTTTATACGAATAAAGTTACCCAAAACCGCCAATAAAGCTATAGCGGCCATTCCAATCAATATTTTTTTAACCATATAAACCCCCTATAATTTGTTTAGCCAGCCTTTCGCCTAACGTTTTTATTTCATTTGTTTTTCAAGTATATAACTCGCGTCATATTTATCTTTTGGATTTTCTATTTTTATGATTTTAAAACCACATTTATTTACATAAAAATAATGGTTTCTTATCGAAAATCCGGGAGTTTCAGTTCTCCACACCTTTGTTTCTGGATATTTTTGTTCAATATAGTTCCAAATTATTAATCCAATGCCTTTATTTTGATAATCAGGATCAATAAATACATTCCCCAGATAATTTTCCTGATTGTCATTTATCCAAACGCATATAGCGCCAACTGGTATATCATTTTTATATACCGCATAGGCGCATGCGCCATTATGAAAATACCATTTTCGTAAAAAATCTCCATTATTATAACCAGGAGGTCCTCCGGCATCCTTTCCGAGATGTATTTGAAAATCTTTATCAAATGATTGTTTCATTATTGGAGAAAATGTTTTGACATCATTTTCTTCAAATCTTCTAAAATTAAAATCGCAAAATATTTCCATAATATTTTTTCCTCCAGTTTTTATTATATTTTGACTTTCTGATATTGTCAATACTTTTACCAAAATTTTTCAACAAATTTTAGGTCCGTATTGTACATAACATTCTGGCTGTATGCGACATTTTTGATTGCTCCATAAATGCCGCCTTTGCTCCTTCGACTATTCATGGGAGGTGTGCGCGTAGCCACACGCCTCCCATGAACACATCCGCCTCATCAGTTCAAGATTCCCAGTCGAGCAACCATGTCCAGAATATGCTGAGCTTTCAGCTTGGTAAGGTTGTCCTGAAACTGCTGGTTTTCCTCCGCATCAATCTCATATGGAGCTGTCCATACGAGACGAGAAGATGAGTTTTTGGCCAGCTCTTTCAATTCTTTTATTGATGGGGCTTTATAGTCTGTCACGCAGATTATCAGATCACAGTCCGACAAAGCCTGCTTTAAGTCTTTGCTGTCAATTCTGGAGTCAATCACCACCTTAACCTTATTGATACAGAATCGCAATAGAAAACCGGCTTCATCAGGGATGATCTTTGTTTCGCTTGATATTTCATTAGAGGGAGGTTCACTCTCTGAGGGTGGGTCCATACTATTTACAGGAAAAATTCACTGCTTAAGAATATCCGCAAAGGGATATTTTTCAAGGAGTAGCCGCGCTATCGCACGTACAGCAACCTTTACTTTCTTGTATTCAGAGTAATCCCATATCCCAATAATAGTTTTCATAAAAGTTCCTTTATCGCGTCCTTAACGCGATTTTCAAATTTGTTATCCACGGCGGCGCACCGCCGGGACATACGCCGTCACCCCTCTTGTTTCGGCGCTCCTGCGTTGCCACAAAAATGCCGCTTGGCGCCCCTGCGCTCACCCGCCTTTGCTACGGTATCAACGCCGACGCCACCGGCCCCCACTGCCCAACGTCGCCTTTCTGGTTCTCGTAGCGGCAACAGACATACGCCGTCATGCCCCCGTCCTCCGTGTCGAACAGGAGCTTCTCCTTCCGCCGCCGCGTGAACCGGAAATGCCGCATCCCCTTCCCGTCCGCAGGCGCCTTCATCAAATAGTGTTTCTCAGACGCGGACTGCTCCAGCGTAGCCCCTCCACGCGGCATGATCCCCACATAGATCGCATAGCCGTAGTCGTTGGCCGGATCAAGCTCTTGCGCGCCAGCCAGCGGACTCAGATGCGCCGTCAGCGCGTGCGGGCTGCCCGGATAGCTCAGGGACGCCGAGGGAACCCCGTCAGGCGCCGCGGCGTCGGATCGTGTCCTTGGGCCGGAAGCCCAGCGCGGCCCAGTCCCCTTCGGTCAGCGGCGGCACCTTGAAATACCGGTACCGGAAGAAGCGCATCTTCTCCATTGAGCGCCGTAAACGCGGACTGGCACTCGACCGTGATCACATGAGTCCGCTCCGCCTCGTCCATAGCCTTTTGCAAAAGCGTCTGGGCGCTCTCAAAGAGAGGGTTCCCAGCGCCGTGAACTGTTCCTTGTTAAGGGACCGCTCATGCCACGAAAAGGCTGCGTTAGCTCAAGGCGGCGTGTGCCGGAGGGGGCATTTCTATTGGCCGTTGACACGGGACTCTGCGAGTTGGGACTCTGCGAGTTGGGACTCTGCGAGTCCTTGACTCTTTCCACTGTTTATAGTAACATAACAAAAGGAGTTATTGTGGCTAAAGAAGAAGCTATTGAAGTGGAGGGAGTTGTCAAAGAAGCGCTTCCCAACACCATGTTTAGAGTAGAATTGGACAACCAAAATGGTCATCTCATACTTGCGCATCTTTCAGGCAAAATGCGCAAGCACTATATCCGCATCGTGCCCGGTGACAGAGTGAAAATCGCGCTTTCGCCCTACGATTTGAGCAGAGGACGCATCATTTACCGCGAACGCTAACTGGGCGGAGCCTGAGCAAAGCTTGGGCAGAGCCTTGGCAATAATTTACTTTTTCAGAATAACCCATGTCGCGCCTGATCCGCCGGTTTTGGCGGGATTATACCCGCTTTCTCCGGCAAGAGGGCTCTTTTCAATAAATTTCTGTACAAGATGTTTCAGGACCGCCTCGCCTTTGGAATGATTCCCTTTTCCATGAATAATAAGCGCCTTTTCGAGTTTCTGCGCCGAACATTCCTGAAAAAAATTTTCAAGCGCCTGCCACGCTTTGTCATGGGTAAGATTGTGAAGGTCAATGACGGCGTCCGGTTTTTTGCGGAGGAGGCGGGCGCGGCTTTCAGCGGCTGAATACGCGACTTCCGCATCCGCATCTTTGTCATAAATGTCATGGGTGTCAAGCCATGCGGCAAGTACGTCATGGGAGAGGGACGAGGGCGAAGGCTGTCGCTGGGGCTTTTCGTCCGAAAGGGCGTCCGGCTTTTTCTTTTTTCCGCTGTCCCCCACGCCTCTTTTTTCCATCTCTTCTTTATGGGCAGCTTTCAGTCTGCGCCTTTTTCGCTCTCCCTGCGGAATGGCGGTCTGTTTTTCCCATGCGTCAAGAATATCGCCAAAATCCATCTAGCCGCAACATCCTTCACCGTTGCGGTCGCCGGCTTCAATAAAACACCACATCTTCAAGCCTCACCCAGCCCGTCCGATTGTCAAATGTTTCGACAAAAACCCAATCGTCTGAAATTGAACGGACAAAGGCGCACTGCCCTTCATTAAAATGATTCTGTATTTCGCCTTTCATTTCCGGCACATAAAAAGCGTCTGAGGCGCATAGTACGGCTTCTTTCGGCTGCGCTATGCCGACGAAGGAAAAAAAGAGCGCCGACGACAAGACGGCCATAACGATAATAGGAATTATTTTCCATTTTTTCTTGAGAAGACCACGCGTTATAAAAAACAAAAGCGCCGCGAGAGCGCACAAAAAGAGAACAAGGCACAGATTTTTTGGCATCCATGGTTCATCGTGAATGGGTTCAAGGGCGACAAGCCGCTCCAATTCCCGCCTTCCGTTCACAAAACAAGGGCCGAATGTGTGATCCCGCTCTGTTTTGCGTATAAGAGCGAGCGCCTCGGCTGTCCGTCTTTGCCGCCATAGCGTTCTCGCATTCTCTATACGCGAGTCTATTCCAAATGCGCGCGCTTTTGTTAAACCATGCAAAAGTTTGCCCATATCAATGGAGAAGTCCGGAAAAGGAAGGCTAAAAGGGGCGGCGGAGGCGTCGTCCAGTGTCGAAATCGACGCGGCGTCTTCTCCAGCGCTCTGTGACGCCCCGGGCGCGTCCCGCGTGTCAGATGCGTCTTGCGCCGTCTTTTCCTTTGGGGCGGACTTCAAGTGAAGCTGGGGAATTTCAAGCGTGTAGCCTTCGTACTGAAACTGATGGCGGTTGATCGTTATTTCAGAGCCTTCAAGCGGGATAAGCGTAAGGTGCAATACGATGTTGCGAGCGATTTCAGCCTGTGTGAGGGGATGTTCTTCCAGAATCGCATGTTCCGGCACATCAAAACGGAAAAGGTTTTGCGGGCGTTTTCTTGTGTCGTCCCAATCGTGGAGTCGCATAAAAAGGTCGCCGCTTTTCCCAATGGTGAAGCCGTTCCCGCCGCTTTCCCATGTAAAATACGGGCGGCGCATTCCGGCGCGGGAATTGCCGTTTTTTATGACAACGGGTATTTCCGCAGTAATTGCGCTCCGCTGGGGAGTTCTCACTTCAAAAGGGCCGAGAGTCACCTGCGCGGCTTGTTGGGGAATAAAGGTGAATTGTACGGCAGAGCGGCGCTCGCCGGTGGCAGTGGCGACGAGGCGCGATTCGACGCGCACTTCCTCAAGCGCAAGTTCTTCTGGAAATTCCGGCGGATGCACCAAGACGCCGGGCGGATAGGGGTAATCCACCAGAAAGGTGATTGTCCACGGGACGTTGCTGACGGGCGTGGGGGACGAGAAGGTTATTTCAAACCAGTTGGCATCCGCCTGATCATCGGCGGAATCTGCGGATTCCGCATCGTCCGCAACTTCCACGCTTCCCGCCGCTTCTTGGGCGAAAAGAGAGTCATACGGCGTTAAAAAGCGCGTGAGCGCGTACGCCAAAACGCACACTCTCACGCGCGTCAGAGCGAGATTTAATAATCCGGTCCATCTTCGGGAGCGTCTTCTATCCATTCCCTGCTTTTCCATTGCCGGCGCTCCTTTTCACGCAAATATTCAAACAGCGCCTCGGTTTCCGCGCTTTCCTGTATCCGGCCATCACCCGCTTTGCTCTCCGGGGCGCTTTCATCGTGCCGCCGCGCCGCAAGGCTCAACTCCAGATTCCGTTTCGCCTCGACGCGAATCGGATTGAGTTCCAGCGCCTGCCTGAAACAGGAGGCCGCCTCATCGTACCGCCCGCTTTCAAACGCAATGACGCCGGAATTGTACCTGACGCGGTAGAGCAACTCTCGATGTTCCTGTCCGGGAGCGCTGTCGACGGTTGCTTCCGCGTCTTTGAAACGTTCCAGCGCCGCTTCCCGTTCATCCAGCGAATGGTACACCGCGCCAAGCCCGAACTCCGCGTAGGCTTTTGTTTCAGGGTATGAAGCCGCCTTGAGGTATGCGGCGATAGCCTGATTTGAAAACCCCCTCATCTGGTAAAAGTTTCCTTCCAATATGAGCAATTTCCCGCTCAAACCTGAACAGGACATTATAGAAAGAAGGAGAAGCATACAAAAAACAGGCGCCGAACAACTGGCGGACACCCCGCGTTCGCCAGTTTCAGCCATCGCTGTTTGTGTAAAAAGCCGCGACAGGATGCGCGGGACGCAACGCGGGGCGCAAATCGAAGGTTCGGCGGGGCGTTAAACCAGCCCTCCGAATAACGCTTTTTGTATTCATATTAATGCCATTATAGAAACAAATCATGCGTTTTTCAATAGGGCGCATTGCCTCATCAAAAAAGCGCCCCGCCTCATAAGAGCCGCGCCGGAGCTACAGGAACCAAAATGTCACTATGGGGTGACCGAGGGAATTATACCTCGAAGCTGTCCACAATCACGGTGATGTTTTCAATGGCGGACTGGGCGTTTGCCGCAAGGTCTGAGACTTGGCCGGCATTTTTGTTCACGCTGGCGACGCTCTGCGCCATCTCGTCCACACCGCCGGAAATTTCACGGGAATCGGACTGCAACTTGTCCATTTCCCGCAACATGGCGGCGTTTCCCGCGCTCATCTCCTTTGAGCCGGTTTTGACCTCGGCGGTGATGTCGTTCATTATCTTTAGGGCGCCCAGCATCTGATCGGCGCCTTCCTGTTGCTCCTGTATGGCGCTGTTCACTTCAGAGACAAGCTTTTCGGATTCGCCTATCCTAATGGACATTTGATCGAACGCCTGCTCTGACGCTTTGGACCCTGTAACAATGCTGTTGATGGTCCCGGTGATTTGTTTCAATTCGGCGTTTATTTTCTGGGACTCGCGGGAGGAATTCTCGGCCAATTTTCTGATTTCATCGGCGACCACTGAAAACCCCCGCCCCGACTCGCCGGCGTGGGCGGCTTCGATAGCCGCGTTCATGGCGAGCAAATTGGTCTGCGCCGCGATGGCGGCGATGAGCTTGTTCGCCTCTCGCAAGGCTTTCGATTCCTCCACAATTTCCTGCACCTTGCCCCCGCTCTCCTTTTGAATCACAGCGCCTTCGGAAGCGGCGTCGTTGACGGTCTTGAACTGCGCCAACATTCTTTCCACCATACCGCCGAGGGATTTGATGTTCCCCACCATTTCTTCCACTGCTACGGAGGCTTCGCTCACGCTGGAAGCCTGCTTTGATATGGAAGCGTTCAGAGATTCGATGTTTTTGGCTATCTCCTGAACCGCCGCGGAAGATTCGGACACGCTGATCATTTGATTTTGGGCTTTGGCGCGAACTTGCTCCACGCCCCCGGAAATCCGTGAAATGGAGACCGCCATATCTGCGGCGTTGCGCTCCAACCCAACGCTGGATGCGGACAGCTTGCGCTGTCCATCCTTGATCTCCCGCACCCCGATCCCCACATTATCGCAAAAACTATTGATCATTCCGGCGATGGTTCCCAGTTCGTCGACCGAACAAACGGCGATGCGTTTGGTAATGTCCTTTTTGGCGGAAGAAATATTCTCAAGTTGAACGATAATGGAATCGAACAGCTTCTCGTTGTTTTTTTTCTCGGCGGAAACCACCAAGATAACCACAACAAAAAACACCCCTATCAGAATAAAGGCGGTTTTCCACGCCCCCGCACGTATTCCCGACAGAGATATTCCCGCTCCGTACATGGCAAGGATCGTCATGGAAGAGGCGAAAAGGACAGACAGCAGGCCCACAATCACCGGGATGAGAAGCACTTTAAGCGTCTGACGGTTTTCCCGCAGTTCCCGTGGGTAGGCGTTGAGTCCGCAGGAGACCAAGGTTCCGGAAACCAGGTTGCCCGTATGCACGTACATAAGGGCGCTTATCAGTATACCTGCGGAAAAAGCCGCAAAAAAAAGAGGAGTCTTGATTTCCTCTTGTATCCCCACCTTTTCCCCTTGTATAAAGATCACACCTAGAAAGACTATTTCAATGAGCGCGTTAAGTGGGATCATCTTTATCGGGATGACACCCAGCTTTTTTAGCGCTCTGGCGTACTCCTCCCCCTGAACCGCGAAACAGGCCGGGTCAAAGGACGCGGCGTTCCGCCCCTGGATCAAAGCCGCCAAGAGGATATATCCCGCTCCGGGAAGCCATATCCTCAATAAAAGCTGTCCCAAAGAGGCGTACGGGCTGCGGAACAGGAAAATGATCAGAAAATTCACCGTAACGGTAATGAGGGCGCAGACAACAACAATCAGAAAAAAGACAGTCTTCTTTTTCACGATAAACCTCTATAATAGTTAGCGACTTTTGGCATACTCCCAACGCATTCAGGAGCAGACCCGCATCCGTATTCTGTTTTAAGCGGTCATTGACAGGCGGTTATAAACCGCAGTTTGTCATGGGATATGGCGTTCCCGTCTTGGGGCGTCTACCGTCTGAATTGTCCGTACACTTTTTATGCTCTAAACAGATGCAAGCATACTGAAGCTCCTGCTTGCATGAAATTAATGCGAGTCCTCCGTTGGCGGCGCAAAGCGCGGCGCAAAATCAATAGCTCTTTCTTACAAAATATTCATGTATTATGATGATACTATAGGAAATAACAGATGTCAAGCCCTTTTAAGCGCTGTAATTCACAAGTGGTAATTTCACGCATAAGAATCACGAGGGCGCGCGAACCTACGATTCGCCTTTATGGTAAAGGTAGATGGTACTGACCAAACGATAAACGAGATATGCTCAAGCCGATAGAAGGCGACGGATCGACTCGTAGGCGGATGGCAAATACCCGGTATGGCTGTCGATTAGAAGGAGGTGAAATTTTCGCTCGTTATTGACAGATATTTTTAATGCGCTTGCCGCCTCATCTCCCGTCATTGGGCGGCGAGCGCATAGCGCGGCTTTTTTTCATTTATACGAGACTTTTTCAAGGCGCGACTCCGGGGCGGGGCGCGGATGTTGAAAAAGCCTAAGAGCCTGTTTAATATCTTTTTAGTAACAGAGATAAAAACGCAAGAACCGTCATTTGTAGAGAGTTATATGCCATTTGTCCTAAATTTTTTCGGAAATATTAAGAAACATGGTTGACAAAATCCTTTTAAAGATTTATTATATAAATATGAAAGTAAATAAATTAATCCTATATTTAATCTTATTTTCCCTTATTAGCCTATTAAATATAAATTCTGATGATATTGGAAGTGAAAAAATAAAAACTGATTGGAAAAAACATGAAATAATAGTTGATGGGTTTTCACCGTTTATCATTTATCTTCCAAAGCTTTATGAAATAGAAATTGGGAACAATGTAAACGGTTATCATGTACTGCATCAAATATATTTTAATGATGAACTTGTTGGCGGAATATCCATAGGCAACTTTGAGCCTGATAATATGCTCTGGGGCATTGATGAAAAATCCATAATAAATGTTCCTATATTAATCTTTAACAACATATGCCAGCTTAAATTTTTTAATAATGTAAATCGGATTAAATTGGATTCACCTCCATATATAAGAAGGCTTTTTATTTTTGAAGCTTGTTTAATAGATTATTCAGATAATCCAAATGAAAAATATTTTGATATATTTGGTTATACGGATAATGAACAAATAAAAAATGAATTAATAAAATCATTTTCAACTATAAAAGAATATGAATAAATAAAAGAATGGGGGTACGGACAAACGGCATATAACAGGACTGTTTACGCTTCGCCGCCGGTAGGCGGCTCGGGCTACGAAAAACCGCAGTCGGGCTGCGCCCTTTGTGCGGTTTTTCTCCGCCCCAAACGCCATATACAGCCGGAACGTTAAACAAAATCCGCTGTAAAATCAAGCTGTCTTTTTATCCGCTTTCCTCGGCTCTTTTTTCGGCAGATTGCTCACGGGAACAAACACGCCTTTTGTAATATCCTTGGAGCGCAGGGCGTCTTTTTTCGCGTCTATTGCCGCCTTTTTCGCGCCCTTTGTCCTGTCCGCGTATTGCCGTTGCCAACCGCTTTCCTTGCGGCGCAAATAGTTCTGGTGCAGCTTGTCCTTGCGTTCCTCGCGTTTGCGGATTTCTTCCTGTTCCTCCGGCGTTAGGTTCACTTCCCCGAAATGCGGGGGAACGTATTTGCCGACGAAATTGAAGAAAATTTCAATCTCCTGCGTCGTTTCTATACTGCCCTTGCGGTCGCGCTCATGTACAAGGATTTTCTCCACGAACTCATTGAGCATGGCCGTCGTCAGCGTGTCAAAATTCTCGTATTTCTCCACAAGGGCGACAAACTTTCCGGCTGATTTCCGGCTTTTCTCATAGCCGCTCACGGCGGCTTCAAGCCCCGTGATTTCTTCCGAAAGAGCGCCCTGCTCCTTGGCGTACTGCGCGTCAAGGGCGGCGTATCGCGCTTCGGGCAGCTTGCCCAGTACGCTGTCCTCATAGATTTTGCAAATCAGGACTTCAAGCTCGGAC
>JAISCC010000127.1 GCA_031265845.1 Treponema sp. | reverse complement strand
CTAGGTCATTCCGCTTCGCTCCATTCCCACGCCGTTGCTCCGGCACATTTTGTCCGCCCTGCAAATGCTGCGCATTTGCTTATCCGGGCGGCCAAAACGTCATAAACAGCCGGAACGTTATGCGCCATTTGGCCTAAAATTTGTTTGTATATAAAATAACGGCTTGACAAAATCTAATTATTTTGTCAAAATTGTATTTGAAACTGGTTAAGGAGAAAAATTATGACGGTTTTTTACTTTACAGCAACTGGAAATAGCCTATATGTGGCAAAAACAGCAGGTGGAAAATTATATTCAATTCCACAACTTTTGAAAGACAAACAATTCAATTTTGAAGATGATGTTGTTGGTTTTATTTTCCCAATTTATGGTTTTGGGTTGCCAAAAATTGTTCAAAAATTCCTTGAAAATATAAAATTTAAATCTACTTACACCTTCGCCATAGGGACTTATGGAAATATGCATGGTCCATGCATGTATAATTTGGCAAAATATTTTATAAAGAAAGGATGGAGATTAAATTATGCCGACACCATTTTAATGGTAGACAATTATCTGCCAGGTTTTGAAATAAATAATCAATTGAATACAGTCGAAAACAAGCGTATAGACAAACATTTAAAAGAAATTGTTGATAATATTAAAAATAAGAAAAACAGTATACCTGCCGCAACAATTATGGAGCGTATATTTACGGCATTAGTTCACTCTTTAGTATCGAAACTATTGGATGGGAAATCGGCGCAACAATATATAATCAACGAAAAATGTAATAAATGTGGAACTTGCGGCAAAGTGTGTCCAACTGGAAATATTGAAATAAGAGATAAAATTACTTTTGGAAATGTTTGTGAATCTTGTTACGGCTGTGTACATATTTGTCCTCAAAATGCAATTCATTTAAGAAATGAAAAAAGCGATATACGTTTCAGAAATGAAAATATAACATTACAGGAAATAATACAGTCAAACAATCAAAAATAAAAATGGTGTACGGCCAAACGGCGCATGACAGGCCTGCTTGCGCTTCGCCGCCGGTAGGCGGTTCGGGCTGCAAAAACCCCAGTCAGGCTTGCGCTCTTTGTGCAGTTTTTCTCCGCCCCAAACATCGCAAATAGCCGGAATGTTCTGCGAAGGGGGGTAAAATTTTTGTAAATTTATAGAAAGTCCCTCGGTAATTTCTAGTGGAATTGAGAGAATACCTTTTGAGGCGTTCTAAAGTCAAGCGTCTTTCTTGGACGCTCATTTAATAACCTTGCAATGCTTGACACGTCACGCTAGACGGAGCGAGTTATCATGTTACATCGAAAATTGACCATGACGACATGATCCTGCTTGAACCGCAGTTCAAGCAACTCTTCCTTGCCTTTGTCAAAAAAGCGAAGCTGAAGTTCCACTGCAACGTATGGGATTTCTGTATTATGGATAACCATATCCATTTATCGATAAAACCGGGCAAAGACGGTACCTTATCGGAGATAATGCAGTGGATAAAGTGTAATTTCGCCAAGGCGTGGAACAAAGCGAATGGACGGAAGGGTCATGTCTGGGGGGAACGGTTTTATTCTCGAATAATCAGCGGGATAACGGACTTTTTGCGGGTGCGGGAGTACATCGCGGAGAATCCGGTGAAGGCGGGACTTGTGGAACGAGCGGCGGAGTGGGTGTTTGGCAGTTTATATCATCGGCTCCACCGCCTGACTAGTTTAGTAGACGATGCGGTGTCAGACATCTTTGTTGATCCGCCATTTGTGGGTTTAGCCCCGGTTACACCGCCTAACTAGTTTGATGCGGTGTCAGACACCTGTGATTAACGTCTCTTGCGACATTCCCTTGGTGCGACGCCGAATTGCCGTTTGAAAAGGCGTGTAAAATAATTGACATCGAGAAAACCGCATTGTTCCGCTATTTCCTGAATATACAAGCCGGAACCCAACAGGGATTTTGCTAGTTCCAGCCGCCTGAAGTTGACGTAGGAGGTGATGCTTACGCCGACTTCCCGTTTGAATTGATGGGCAAGATTGCTGGGGTCGATATGATGTTGTTCTGCCAGCATGTTCAAGGAAAATGGTTTCTGTAAATTGAATTCCACCGTATTCAACACTTTCCTGACTACCAGCGAATATTTGCCCAGGGCGTGTTCCTGCACCAATGCGCAGTACCGCCGTATCATGCTGTCTAGGAGGTAATTCAATTCAGAAGGCTTAACCGCGGCTTCTATACGCCGGGCAAAATCACTGGATAACGTATGAATATGCACGGGATGCACCTGGCTTAACTGAACAGTTTTTCTGAACAGGGTATTCAGTATCAGCATGTAGTCTTTGCCGTTTCTGAAGATTTCACCGGCCCGTTCCGGCGCGCGGTAGTAACTGAAATGCGCCACGCACTGTAAAGCCAGCTTGATGTCCCCGTTCCGTACCGCGTCCAGCAAAGCGTCTTCGTTTTTGTACAATTCTTCTATAAGTTGTGTGGAGATCGCCGGTTCCTGTTCCGGGCTGTACTCGTTTCCGGTATCGCTGGATTCAATTTTGTGATACGACACGCCGACAGTTTCGCTATCATATATATGTTCTGCGATAGTTACCAGCATTGCCTCCCAGCACAGGCGGAACGAAACAAGCGGAAGATTGTTTAGATATTGTTCCAGTTCCGTCCTGAGATACTGCGGAATATCGTTTCGTTGAACAATTTCATCCACCTCATCGGTGGTAGGTATATTTTCAACCCATGGACCAATAACACAATAACTGCCGTGTCTATTAACATCAATCCCCCCCCCCCCCGACATATTTCAAGAAACAATAATGGCAGTTATAGGAATCGTCCGCCATATAGAGAACGGCACAATTCATGGCGCACATGAATTCCGCTATCTGTCCGGTATCGTTGTTTTTGAACAGCCGGGAACGGAGTCCGCCGTCAAAACCCGTTGCGTCCGATAAGGGCTCGACAAATACCCGTGTTTGAACCCCGAAACATTGAACCATGTTTTCTAAAAGCTCAAAAGGTTTTTTCATGGCTATAGCAAGGATTCAATATCCCCCTCAAGTTTTTCCGGTACAGCAACCGGAGCGTAACGGATACGAATGACGCCTTCCCGGTCGATCAGGAATTTTCCGAAGTTCCATTTTATGTCGTCGGGACTGGTGAACGGCGAGAAAGCTTTTATGCGTTCCTCAAAAGCCCGTGAAACCTCGTCGGCTTCTTCTTCGGGCGCGTTTTCTTTAAGCCAGACAAAGAGGGGATCCGTGTTTTCCCCGTTGACTTCGATTTTGGCGAACCGTGGAAAACTAGCGCCATAGTTAATTGTACAAAATTCCGTAATGCCCGCATCATCTTCCGGTGTCTGACCCCCAAACTGATTACAAGGGAAGTCAAGAATTTCAAAACCTCTTGATTGGTATTTTTTATAGAGCGCCTCAAGCCCTTCGTACTGGGGCGTAAGACCGCACCTTGTAGCGGTATTGACTATCAACAGCGCTTTACCTCTGTATACTGACAGAGAAACAGCCTCGCCTTTGTTGTCCTTGACCGTAAAATCATATATGTTCATGGCAACCTCCGACTCTTATTAAATAACCGACCTGCCAGAAAGTCAAGTCAAAAAAGTCGATTTTTTTCAAAGTGTGCTAAAACTTGCCAATTGCGTGCTAACTCTTTTTAAAAATCGGGTCATAGAATATAACTACGTTGATTACAACAACGGTGGGAAGACCTGCCGAATTATACGGAGAAACAAGGAGTAGCCTGATGGCGTTAGATTTTATCGTAAAGGACGTGATCCACAAGATCACCACCAAGTTTGTCCACGCTTTTTTGCCGGACGCGAAAAAGCCCTACAACCTCAAAGCCGTGTTCCAGCCGGAACTGGACATCCACGGCATCGCCAGCAAAGCCGAGGTCTACAACATCGAAGCCGACCCTCGCGTCATTGAGGAAGGCTTCACTGCGGGCTGTGAACTCATTTACTACCTGGCCGCTGACGGCTACAAAATCAAGACCCCTGTCTTCAACCTCCGCATCCGGTTGCCCGGCGAATACGACGGCGCGGAGACCCATCTGCCCGAAGGCGTGCATCCGGAAGCCCGGCTACAGGCAAGCGCGGCGCTGCGGAACTACATCAAGGACCGGGTGCATGTTGAGTTTGACGGCGTGGACCAGAGCGACGGGCTTATAGCCGAAGCGGTGGACGAGCATACCGGTCAGATTGACGAGGTGATGAGCATCGGCAACCTCCTCACGATTCGCGGCTATGGGATCAAGATCGAGGCGGATGCCGCCCATCAGGACGAGGCGGGGCTTTTCTTCGACGACGGGGAAAACCCGCCGGTGAAGGCGGAAATCCTCGCGGTCAATGAACCTCGGACGCTCAAGGCGATAGTCCCCGCGTCTCTGACACCAGGGAAGGACTACGCGCTCAAGGTGGTTACCCAAAGCTCGACGAAAGGCTCAAGCAGTCTCCTCAAAGGAGCGCGGGAGATTCGTTCCGAGTTCAAGCTGACCGCCCAGGCGTAGCATGGATCCCGCGAAGGCTTGTCGCGGCGGTCTGCGAAGGCACATCGCAATACCCTGCGAAGGCTTAGCGCAGGGTGCTGCGAAGGGCTGTCGCGGGCTCCTGCGCAAGGCTATCGCAGGGTACCGCGGCGTTTGTAAAAGGTTTCTAAGCGGACGTTGTTGCCGCTGCGGTATTTCATGGAAAAGGAGGGAATAATAGAAAAATATTTTCGGTTCCGCATGACGCTTTTGAGCGGTCATACCGGCGGATCCCGCGTGGAGTTTCCACGAGACAAAACGGCAAGTGCGCCCTGACGCGCTTTCATGGTTCAGAAACAGCCGGAGGCTGTTTATAACAACGGCGTTACATACGCCGCTGTAAAAAATCTTTTATTGGAGGAATATTATGAAAAAAATCACACTATTGGCAATCGCGCTTGCGTTGATCACAGGCTTTATCAACGCACAGGAAGAGGAGTCCGCGACAGAGGATCAGTCCCTTGCGCAGGAACAAGAGCAGCAATCCCCAGAGGGTCAGTCCCCTGCGCAGGAACAGCCGCAACAGGCCGCGATGCAGATGCCACCGCCCGCTCTGGTCAAACTTTGGTTTGGGGATCTGACCGTCCACGGCAGGCTTATGACCGGTGTTAGGGCGGCCATGACAGACCAGGAAGGGCTTGCCCAGGACGGCAACTGGTCATATCAGGCGATGAACGCCGATTGGCAGGAAAACAGGGGCGAGCTCATGTTTGACTATTCAATGGGCGGCTTCGGCGCCTTTCTCGGCTTGCAGTCCCGGAGCTTTGATCCCGCATCCAACGGTTTCGGGGACTTAAAAGTGCGCTATGGTTTTTTGTACGGCAATTTCGGGATGGCAAAGCTGAGCGTAGGGATGCTCTATGATGAAATCTTGATAATGCAGAACAAGGTTTGGAAAACAGAAGGATATGGCGACCTGTTCCGGTTTACCAATGATGAATTGTTTTCAGCCCGGCTGGAGATCAAGCCCCCTGCCATTCCCGGACTGAATGTTGGGGCGCAGTTTTTCTTTGTTGACGCGGGACACGACCCCATTGTCAGCAGTCGGGCAAACAGGAGTCTCGCCGACACCGGGGCGTGGAAAGAAATCGGTCTTGGCGCCATGTACACCTCAAAACTGTTCAACGCCCAGTTGGGCGTCAGGTTCGACAGTGACGCGGATATTATGAGCAGGGACGAGGGCAAGACGTACCTTACCGCCTACTATGGGGATGGGAATATGCTGGGAACAGCAGGCGCTCCCTTCTATGGACCGAAGTACAAGCACAAAGACGAAGTTATAGGGAAAGCGATAATTGGGCTTTTACCTGGTAAAGATGGCACAGGTGGAGCCGCTGACTACGGTGTAACCGGTTATGAAGACACGCCCACTTACGACAGCGGCCACTACGCCTTCTTCGGCTTCAAACTGAACCGGATCAACAACCACCTTGAGGCGGACGCCCACGGCGGTTTGTATAACCTGGGGGCTTTTGACAAATTCGGGTACGGCAGATTCGCCGAGCGCATAACGTATTACAACCTACTGCCCAAATTCAACCTTGGCGTCATCCTGCAACAGGAATTCTACGGCAGTGATGTTTGGGACAGTGAGGAGACGTTAACCCCCGCGCCAGGATACACCATGGCCAACCCCAATTATCGGGTCAACGCTCCGTTCCTGCAATTCGCCCCTTGGCTGGCGTATGATCTCGCCTATCTTCCCGGAACCAATAACACCGTGCCGATGATCCAACTGTCCCTTACGCCTTTCATTGGCATCAGTCCTGGCGTTCTTGATATGTATGTATACGCCAGGGGAGCCGTAAATATTCAGATGGGAATCGCTTCCGCATTGTTCTTCTACGATTTCACCTATGAAAAATATGTTGAAAGCGCCAACATTGAACCGGCAACTAAACACGTGATAGGCTGCGCTTTAAACATTATGTTCTAGCGGCTGCAATGATGTATTGATTTATCAGTTTCCGCCGCGCCTTCTTGAAAGTGAAGTCCTCCGGAGGGCGCGGCTTTTATTGTCCCCAAAACCGGTAATAACATGTATCAAGGAGTTGTAACGATGGCACATAATAAGTTGCTGCGAGAAGAAATAAACTGGAAAAAAGAGCTCAGCATGAATTGGGGCGTATATCTGCTCTTTGCGCCCATCCTGGCTTATTTCATTATTTTTAACTATCTGCCCATGATTGGCGTCTTCATGGCCTTTCAGGACTACAGCGCTATCAGAGGCTTTTTGGGCAGTAAATTTGTCGGCTTTGCGAATTTCATCCAATTTTTCTCGGGACCCGATTTCCTGCGGATATTGCGCAACACCCTGGCTATCAGCTTCCTGGGCTTGATCATCGGTTCTCCGATTACGCTGATTTTCGCCCTCTCGGTGAATGAACTGTACTTAGCGTGGTTCAAAAAGGGCGTTCAGACCATCAGCTATATGCCGTATTTTGTGTCCGCAGTGGTTGTCTGCGGACTGGTTCTGGACTTTGTGTCATCCAACGGCATAATCACCAACCTTCTGGTCGCAATGGGGCTCCCCCGTCAAAACCTCCTGAACAATCCAAGATATTTTTGGTGGATTAACCTCGCGACTGAATTATGGCAGACCGTGGGATACGGTTCCATTATTTTTATCGCCTCTCTCGGCAATGTAAACCATGAACTACACGAAGCCGCCGCCATAGACGGGGCGAACCGCTTGTCCAGGGTGTGGCATATAACACTCCCGGCGCTTATGCCCATGATTGTAACCTCGGTCGTGTTGCGTTGCGGTATGATGTTGAGTGTTGGGTTTGACAAGATACTGCTCTTGTACAATCCGAGCATCTATGAAACCGCCGATGTCATCTCAACCCATGTGGTGCGTATGGGCATTGAGCGGATGCAATACGGGTATTCGGCGGCTGTGGGTCTCTTTAATTCAGTCGTGGGAGTGCTGTTGCTGTTTGTTTCCAATGCTGTAAGCCGGAAACTTACGGACAGTTCCGTCTTTTAGGAGGAAAATAGCATGATAGAAAGATTAACGCCCTCAAGGGTTGTGTATAACATTTTTAACTATAGCCTTTTAATCCTCTTTTGCCTCGTCTGTATCATGCCGTTATGGCACGTGCTTATGTCTTCGATTTCAAACCCGCGTATGTTATTCGCCACGTCGGGCATTGTCTGGCTACCCGTGGGAGAGCCGACATTGAAGGGGTATGAGCTGGTGTTTCGGAACAACTCCATTGTCTCCGGCTATGGCAACACGCTTTTCTATGTCATTATCAACACGGCGCTGGGTACCGCGCTTACCACTATAGCGGGCTTTGTGCTGAGCCGTCCAAACCTTAAATTGCAAAGGCATTTTACGCTTTTTGTGCTTTTTACGCTGATATTTTCCGGAGGGCTTATCCCTTCATACATGATCAACCGCAGTCTGGGACTGGTCGGAAACCGTCTGGGGATTATCATCCCCGGTCTTATAAACGGGTTTTACATCATTATTATGCGGAGCGCCTTTGTCCAACTGCCTGCCAGCTATGAAGAATCGGCGAAGATGGACGGAGCGGGTCCGGTAACCGTCATGGTTAGGATACTGGCGCCGCTCGTAAAGGCGACAATCGTGGTTATCGCCATGTTTATTTTAATTCTGCAATGGAACTCATGGTTTCAGGCTTCGATTTATCTGGCAAGAAGACGGGACTTGTGGCCCCTTCAACTTTTCATGCGGGAAATACTGGTGCAGAACGACACCAGCCGCATCATGTCCGGTTCAGACGCGGCAAACGCGGCGGACAATTTCGCCCACTTGGTGAAATACTGTGTTTCCATAATCGGTACGTTGCCGATTCTGTGCGCGTATCCTTTCGCGCAAAAGTATTTTGTCAAAGGCGTTACTCTGGGAGGCATCAAGGGCTGAAAGCTCTTGTCTCATATATCACATTTTCTAAGGAGAAGAATAATGAAAAACAGAAAGAAAGGTTTCATAATGACGGCGTTGTTTTTGGCCGTGATCATGCTTGTGTGCGGTTGCGCAAAAAAAACCAGCGGCGATGCCGCCCAAAACAGCGGCGCCCCAAAAACGGTGGACTACACGGAACACGAGCAGTTCACCGTCTGGCTTTACGCGGATCCGTATGATCAGTACGCTGATTACTCGGAAAACCCGTCCGTCTGGGCGTTGAATAAAAAATTCAACGTTACGCTCAAATTTGAACAGCCGGTACGCGGCACGGAGACGGATTCCCTTTCCCTGATGTTCGGGACCGGTGAATATACGGACATGATCGAAATGAGCCGGTATACGGGTTCAATTCCCGATTTGCTTACTGACGGGGTTATAATCAACATAGCGCAGTATCTGGATTATATGCCGAACTTCAAGCGGCTGCTGGAAACCGACGATGGATTCCGCAGAACCTCCTATGACGACGACGGTCATATACTCACGCTCAAGATGATTTCCGACCCGGCCGAATATCTCTGGTCAGGTCTGGTGTACCGCTATGACATTCTGGAGCAGGCGACAAACGGAAACGTACGCTTCCCCAGCGGCAACGATTACCCAAAAACCATCGCGGATTGGGAATACATGCTCCCCATCTTTAAATCGTATTTTGAATCCCGTAGAGCCGCCGATTACGCGCCGCTTATTCTGCCTTTCAACGGCGCTTTTGTGTACGGCGAACTGCTCAACACTTTTGGCGCCGTAGGCAGCTTCTATGTGGACGGCGCTACGGTAAAGTTCGGCTATTATGACGAGCCTTTGTACAAGTACCTCAAGAAAATGCGCGAGTGGTACGAAAAAGGTTACATCTACAAGGATTTCGCCAGCCGCGTGAATGATCCGTTCTATCTGCCCAATACGGCTCTCACCTACGGCGGCAACGCGGGGATTTGGTATGGGCTTGTCGGCCAACTGGGGCCCGAGGCGCTTTCCATGCCCCAATACGGGATAAATGTTGACGTTCGCGCTATTCCCAGTCCGCTGTCCACAGAAGACGGCATCACTGAATTCACCAACTACCAGCGGAATCCCCCATACCAGAACGGCGGCGTGGGCTGGGCTATTACCAAAGCGTGTAAAAACCCGGCCAAGCTGTTGAGTGTTCTTGATTATTTGTATTCAAAAGAAGGGGAAATGATACGGGCTGGTTTGACCAAAGAAACCGGATCCGCGGAGAATCCCTATTATGTCGCGGCAGAGCTGCAAGACGGCATGTATTGGTTTGAGAACGGCGAGATGGTGGTGAATCCGGTTGTAGGGACGTTTGTAAACTGGGGCGCGTTCTTCGGCAACCGTTTGCCCGGGATCGTGCTACAGGGCGTTCAGCCGCCTGAAACGCTGGCAAGATCCATCGCCGCAGACAAGATATGGGATCCCTACCCCGTCGCGAAGTATAAATCACTGCCTATGGCTGTCAGCCGGACATCGGAAGAAGAAGCGGTCTATAGCGCCGCCTTTGTACGGCTTGTCGATTACGCCAATTCGACCATACCGCAATTTATTATGGGAACGCTTCCCCTGAACGACCAGACATGGGCGGACTTCATGGCGCAACTTAAAAACCTAGGCATGGAAGATGTTATTAAAATTCAACAGGCCGCATACGACCGGTACCTGAAACGTTGACCATAAACGCTGGTGGAGTCCTCTGATATGTCGTATCGGAGGACTCCACCAGCTTACCGCAGGAGGAAAGAATGTCATATTTTTCAAATTTTCTGTTGGGCGCGGCTACGGCGGCTCATCAGGTTGAAGGCAATAATACCAACAGCGATTTTTGGGCAATGGAACAAACAGCCCATTCAATGTTTAAGGAACCTTCCGGGATTTGTGTTGATCACTATAACCGCTACAAAGAGGACATTGCCCTCCTTGCGGGAGCCGGACTGAACGCCTACCGCTTCTCTATTGAGTGGGCGAGGATACAGCACGATAAAAATACCTTTGACCAAAAGGAAATTGACCACTACCGCGATGTACTGAACTACTGCCGGGAGAAGGGCGTTACCCCAATCGTAACCATGCACCACTTTTCGTCTCCCAAGTGGCTCATTCAGGAAGGCGGTTGGGAGTCTGCGGCGACGGTTGACTATTTCACCCGTTACTGCGAGCGAATGGCGCAGGAATTCGGCGGACTCATGGAATATGTATGCACCATCAACGAAGCCAACATGGGATTGCAAATCGCAAAAGTAGCGGCGCGGCACATGGCGGTGATGAAAAACAATCTACAGGTCGGCTTGAACAACGAAGCTTCTTCCGGCGGCGGCATGGAAAAGATAATGTCCTACATGAAAGAAGCGGGAGAAGCCTTTGGCATGGATCCTCGAAACATTCAGGACTTCCTCAAACCCCGCACACCCGAAGGCGACCGACTGATCATGTCCGCCCATGAAAAAGCCCGTGACGCGATGAAAGCGGTTTGCCCGCGTCTTAAGATCGGCGCGACTTTCTCCTTCCACGACAACCAGGCGCTACCGGGCGGCAAGAAATACGCTGACGCGGAATGGAATGACGAGTTGCTCCATTACTTGCCGTATCTTGCAAAAGACGACTTCATCGGCGTGCAGAATTACACCCGTAGCGTTTTCGGTCCCGAAGGCGCTATACCACCGGCACAAGACGCTGAACTCACCCTGGGAAACTACGAGTTTTATCCTGAGGCATTGGAACGCGTCATCCGTTTTGTTCATAAACACACTTCCCTGCCCATCATAGTAACCGAGAACGGTTGCGGCACGGCTGACGACAGCCGCCGAATCGAATTTCTGCGCCGCGCCCTTGCGGGCGTTAAAAACTGCCTTGACGATGGACTGCCGGTAAAAGGGTACTGCTGTTGGTCTCTTCTGGACAACTTTGAATGGCAACAGGGTTTTTCGATCACCTTCGGGCTTATCGCGGTGGACCGCACAACACAAAAACGGACGCCAAAGGAAAGTTTGGCGTATTTGGGAAGTTATTCCCCTATAAATACTATCTGACAGGAGAAAATGAAAATGCCAAGTAAAGAAATGCAGGGCCTTATTGGTCAAATGAAAATGATGATGGAAAAGGGGTTTGTGCCTAAGTTTGACGGGGGAATGGATGTCCCGCGCCTGCGGGCCGTCATGGAGTCCGCCCAGAAAGCCATGCCCACCGAAAGCGGCGTAACGTTTATCCCGGAAACGCTGGCTGGTATTGAGGCGGAAATCTGTACGCCGCAAAACGCCCGCGCAGACGCGGTTATCTTCTATATACATGGCGGCGGTTTTGTCTGCGGCAACGCTTTCACCTCCCGCGGCTACGGCTCCCTGCTTGCCGGGGAGACCAAAATCCCGGTGCACACCCTTTCGTACCGGCTCGCCCCGGAACATCCCTATCCCGCCGCAGTAGACGACTGTTTTAACGCCTACAAGGATTTGGCGCAACGGCATACCGGCAAACCGGTGTTTCTGATTGGGGAATCCGGCGGCGGACTCCTGTGTCTGACAACCGCGCTCAAAGCGAAAGACGCGGGGCTTCCGCTCCCGGCAGGCGTAATAGCGTATTCCCCCATTGTTGATTTTTCAGGCATCCTCGACCGCTCCGCCAACGAAGGAAAAGACTTTACCGTAAACGCCTCCTGGCTTGGCGCCATCAACACTATGTACTGCCCCGACGAAGGAACCCGGAAAGACCCCTACGTCTCTCCGGTATACGGAAACTATGTCGGTTTTCCTCCCCTGTTTTTGGCATGGGATTCCACCGAGACCCTTGCCGCCGATTCGGAACAGATCGCGCAAATGGCAAAAGAAGCCGGCGTCGAGGTTCAGAGCAAATCATATCCCGATTGCTTCCACGCCTTCGCCACCGCCGGACGGGGAACGCCGGAAAGCGCCGAGGTTCTGGCCGCTACGGTAACGTTTATTAAAGGAGCAATACAGTGAAACGAACAAGTCTTAATCGGGACTGGAACTTCGTCCCCCAGGGATCGACTTTTTACTCGCTTATGATGGGACAGAACGGCGAAACAGTAAACCTGCCCCATGATTTTACCATTGGAATCCAAGTCTCAAAGGACGCGCCGGGCGGCAGCGCAACCGGCTTTTACACCGGGGGCATAGGCTCCTATACCAAATACCTTGACATACCCGCCGAGTGGGAAGGGCGGCGGATACTCGTGGAATTTGACGGAGCCTACATGAACGCCGAGGTGAATCTCAATGGCAATTTAGTTACCGTTCACCCCTACGGCTACACCCCCTTCCACGCGGACCTGACGCCCTATGTTAAATTCGGGGAAAAGAACCGGCTCCTCGTGGTGGTCAACAATTCCGCCCCCAAAACCGGACGCTGGTATACCGGATCGGGGCTTTACCGCACCGTGGAACTCCTTGCCGCGCCGCAGGTTCATCTTTCCCCCTGGTCTATCTTTGCCTATACGGAACGGATTGAGAGCGGCGCTTCTCCTGCCGCGTATATCGCGGTAGAAGCGACCGTAGAAAACCACACCGCCGCCGCCCGGACGGAACGAGTCAAGGTGCGTGTTGCCCGTGAAGGTTCAGAGGAAGCGGCGGCGGAGGGAGAGCTTGTTGTTCATGCGCCCGCTATGGGCAAACAGACGGGAAGGATCCGTTTGATTGTGGATAATCCCGCCCTGTGGGATTTGGACGCTCCGAATCTCTATACGGTAACAACCGATCTGGTTGACGGCACGGGCGGCATTGCCGACAGCGACAACGCGCTTTTCGGCATACGGACGATAAGCGTGGACGCCAAGAATGGGCTTATGCTCAACGGCAAAACCGTCAAGATAAAAGGCGGCTGCGTCCACCACGACAACGGCATCCTCGGCGCGGCGTCTTTTTACGACAGCGAATACCGGCGCATGAAGCTCCACAAAGACAACGGTTTCAACGGGATACGCTGCGCCCACAACCCGCCGTCCAAAAA
>JAISCC010000082.1 GCA_031265845.1 Treponema sp. | reverse complement strand
ACACGCTATGAAAAATTTTGAAGAGCGGCTGGCGCGCCTTGAGGCGTTGAGCGAGAAAATACGGAGGCCGGAGATTTCCCTTGACGACGCGCTCAAAGCGTTTGAGGAAGGCGTCAAGGTGGCCGGAGCGCTGGAAAAAGACCTTGAGAAAATTGAAGGGCGGATAGCGCTTCTTATGAACGCGCCGGACGCCAAGCCGGATGAGACGCCTGAGCTTTCGCTCTTTGACGCATTATGAGCATACACATTCTGCCCCCTGAAGAGGCTCGAAAAATAGCGGCCGGCGAGGTGGTCGACCGTCCGGCAAGCCTCGTGCGCGAGTTGCTTGACAATGCCATTGACGCGGGCGGCGGGTTTATTGAGGTGGGCGTTGCAGAGGGAGGCTCGCGCAAGGTTGAGGTGATTGACGATGGTTGCGGCATGACGCGGGAGGATTTGGCATTGTGCTGGCATACCCACGCGACCAGCAAGATACGCTCTCTGGAAGACCTCAGCCACGCTGAAACGCTCGGCTTCCGGGGCGAGGCGCTTGCGGCTGCGGCGGCTGTTTCGGCGCTGGACATACTCACCAGCGCGGACGGGCGGGAGGCGTGGCGTCTTGAAGTGGGTCCTGGCGATTCCCGTCCGCCACGACTGGAGCGGACGCGGCGGGTGAAGGGGAGCAGCATCCGGTGCATCGGGCTTTTTGACGCCATACCGGCGCGCAAGCGGTTTCTTAAGCGGGATTGGAGCGAAGCCGCCCTGTGCTATCAAATCTTTGTTGAAAAGGCTATGGCTTTTCCCGCCATCAGCTTCCGCTTCACTCAAAACAACAAAGTGAAAACCATGCTGAATCACGCCGCGTCTTTGAAGGATCGGTTTGCCGAGTTGTCGCTTGAAAAGAACGAAGCTGGCTTTCTGCATGAAATCAACGCCAGCGGCAGCGGTTTCTCGGTGAACATCGTCATTGGAGATGGAGGGCTTGCCCGCAACACCCGCAAACTTCAGTACGTGTTCGCAAATGGCAGGCGCATACAGGATTTTTCTTTTTTACAGGCGCTTGAATACGGTATGCAAGGCTCTTTCCCGAACGGAACGCATCCGGTGGGCGCGATCTTTATAGACATCGCCCCGCATTTGGCGGATTTCAACATTCATCCGGCAAAGCGCGAGGCGCGTTTTGCGGATGCGGGCGCCATTCACCACGCGATAACCGAAGCGTTGCGGGATTTTAGCCGCCACCAACGGCGACATGCCGCGTATGCCGCGCCGGACAAGGACGATATTCCATCCGCGTCTGAAACTGCGCCGGAGAAAGCGTTTCCGTGGACATACGAAACGCCTCGCGCACAGAGCGGCGACTCTTTTGCGTTTGAAAAAAATGGCTCCTATGCGCCCGCGCTTTCCGGCTCCGCCGGAACCAGCGCTTCGGCGATGGCGCTGGAAGCGTTGCTCGAAAAGCGGCCTCAGTTTGCGGAATTGCCCGGCAGAAGCGGCGACTCCCATAACGGCGCCGGCGAGTATCCTGCGGACGCGGACGCCATCGGATACCATGCCGCAAACAATGAAAACCAGACCGTAAAATACGTAGGCAGGGCGTTTGATCTGTTCATCATTGTTGAAAAAGGCGAGAAACTGTTCCTTGTCGATCAACACGCGGCCCATGAGCGCATCCTGTACAACGAATTCCTCAACAAGCCTATTCCCAAGCAAGAGCTTCTGGTGAGCATTCCTTTTGCGACTGAAAGCGCCGACGACGACCTTTTCCTTGAAAGCCGCGCGCAAGACCTTGCGCGTCTTGGCGTTGTTGTTGAAAAAGATGAAGGCGGCGGGGGGAAATGGTTTATTGAAGCGTTGCCGGCACACTGGCGGCTTGGCGACAGCGCCACGGTCAAGGCTATTCTGGAACTGAGGCTTGCCGGCGAGAATATAGCCGAGCGTTGGGCTGCGACCCTCGCCTGCCACGCGGCAATCAAAGACGGCGGCTACCTTGACAACACCGCCGCGCTCGCGCTCGCCGAGTCCGCCCTTTCCCTCCCTGATCCGCATTGCCCCCACGGGAGGCCATTGTGGACGGAGATAAGCCGGCAGGACTTGTTTCACGCGGTGAAGCGGACGTGAAAGAACATAGGGTTATGCCGGAGTTGCGTTGAACAAAAACACGAACAAAGGCGCGGCGCGGCGTGCTGTCCGCGATTATGACATGGAAAACCGCCCCGCTTTGACACCGAACAGCGCGAATTTTCGCTCCGCTAATGAAGGCCGCCCGGTTCTGTTCGTGTGGTTCGTGTGTTCCTAGCGTTCGTGCGGTTCGTGTTTTGCGGTTTGTGGATTGCAATTTAACGTCCGATCCGCTATAGTTACGGTATGTCTGCCGATCCCAAAAATCCGTTGATTGTTCAAAGCGACAAGACCCTCCTGTTAGATGTACACGCCGAGCAAGCGGAAGCGGCGCGTTACGCCATTATGCCGTTCGCGGAATTGGAGAAGTCGCCCGAACATATACACACCTACCGCATCACGCCGCTTTCCCTGTGGAACGCCGCGAGCGCGGGGCTTTCGGCGGGGCGCATCGTGGACGCGCTCGAAACATGGACGCGCTATCCCATACCGCAGGGCGTTGCGCGAGGTTTTTCGGACACAATGGAACGGTACGGGAAAATTCGCCTTATCGCCGGCGACGCAGGATGCGGTGTTGCCGGCGGTGAATTGCTGCTTGTTTCCGACGACGCGGCGATTATGGCGGAAATAGCCGCGTCAAAAAGACTGGGCAAATACCTCGCCAAAACGGAAGAGGGCTTCTCGTTGCGGCTTATTGACCGGGGCAGCGTGAAACGGGAGCTTGTCAAACTGGGCTGGCCCCTGAAAGATGAAGCGCCGTTGCGCGATGGGGAGCCGCTTGACGTACGGCTGCGCGGCGCCACGCTTTCCGGCGTGGTTTTTACGGTGCGGGATTACCAGAAAGAAGCCGTGCGGGCGGCGCTGGGGGACGGCGCTCCCGGCACGGGGTACGGCGTTGTGGCGTTGCCATGCGGCGCCGGGAAAACCATCGTTGGCATACAACTCATGGCGGAGCTTAACACGAATACCCTCATACTCACCGCCAATACTGCGGCGGTGCATCAATGGATAGCCGAACTTCTGGACAAGACGGAACTCACAAATGACCAGATCGCGGAGTATACCGGCGATTCCAAACGAACCGCGCCGGTTACGGTGGCGACCTACCAGATACTCACGTGGAGAGCGGACAAAAACGCGGATTTTCCGCATTTCAGATTGTTTCACGCCCGCGCGTGGGGTCTCATCATCTACGATGAGACGCATCTGCTTCCGGCGCCGGTTTTTCGGGTTGCGGCGGAATTGCAGGCGGTCAGGCGGCTTGGATTAACCGCGACGCTGGTGCGGGAGGATCATGAGGAGGACGCGGTGTTCAGCCTTGTGGGTCCGAAACGCTATGACATGCCGTGGAAAGACCTTGAGGCAAAGGGCTGGATAGCCGAAGCTCTCTGCATGGAAATCCGCGTAAAACTGCCGGAAGAGCTTAAAATCCCCTACGCCGTGGCCTCAATGAGGGAAAAGCACCGCATCGCAAGCGAGAATCCGCTTAAAGAGACGGTTGTACGGCAGCTTGTCGAACTCCACACGGAAGAGCGCATCCTCATTATTGGTCAGTATATAAAGCAGCTTGATGCTCTCGCCCGCCTCCTGAAAGCGCCGGGTGTCACCGGAAAAACGCCCAATGTGAAACGGGAGCGGATCTATGACGCCTTTAGGAGCGGCGAGGTCAAGATCATTGTGGTGTCAAAGGTGGCGAATTTCGCCATAGACTTGCCCGACGCGTCAATGTTGATACAGGTGTCAGGCTCTTTCGGGTCACGTCAGGAAGAGGCGCAACGGTTGGGAAGGATTCTCCGTCCCAAAAAGCGGAATTCGCTGTTCTACACGCTGGTCTCACGGTATACTGTAGAAGAGGAATGCGCGGCTAACCGCCAAAAGTTCTTGGCGGAGCAGGGCTACAAATACAGCATCCGGCAATGGGAATGAAAAACAGGAAGCGATGAAAAAAACGCCGTTTGAAGCTATACGGGAGTGGGAAACCGCTCTTTTGACATTGCCCGAAGAATTGTTCTTTTCTCTGGTCAGAAGCGTGTTCGGAAGCGTCAAGACGCCTTTTTCCAAGCAGCGTCTTGTTGAGGATCTGAAAGTGTTCCTGTCCAATGAGGAAAATCGGAAGACGCTCGAAGCCTATATTGATGAGAGAGACGCGCTTCTCATAGCGAGCGTCGCGGTTTTGGGAAACCCGACGGAACAGGAGCTTGCGGATTTTATCGGCGGAGAGTTGAACGGAAATGTCCACGCTTGTCTCGTTAACATGGAAGAGCGGCTCATTGTATACCGGTTTAAGAAAGGCAGAATAGCGTACATCGCGCTTAATCCGCTGTTGGAGGGCGTGTTAGGCAAATTCGCCCGAAACACGCGGCGGCTTTTCCCCAGCGTGAGCCGCGTGAGCCAGAGGGAAGAGCCGGACGCCTGTCTGCCCGTTATTGACGACCGGTTCATCGCGGCGAGCTTTTCTTTTGCGCTGGAGAAAGTGGGCGCGCGCGGAAGTGGATTCGGGGCGCGGAAAAATGGCTCAGGCAAAACGAGCTTTCCCTACGTCGCGCAGTACGGCTCCGGCGCGTTGCAGGTTCTGGAACTTCTCATCGCGGACGACTCCAAAGTGGAAGAAAAATTGAGTGTCAATGCGCGGAATGTGGCGCGTTTTGGGAAACTTTCCCCCCGTGAACGGATCGAATATTATATAACAGGCGTGTATTTATACCTGTATAAGACCGGCTCGCTCCAGCAGCGCTTCAACCAATTCAACGCTTTTCATCAAGGACAAGTCAAAACCATTGCGGCTTTCGTGCATCAGTTTCTGGATTTCTTCACTATTTACGCCGCTTGCGCCGTCTGTGGCGCCGCCGCAGATGTCCGCTGGTATCCACGGATCACCTTGCAGCGGATCGCCGTCCTTTTGCAACGCAGAGGGCTTGGCGCGGATCAGGACCGGTCTGTGTCTCTGCCCAATCTTGATGCGTTGCTTTCCTGCCTTGAAACGCTGGGCATACTTATCCCGGACGAGTCGTCGCTCTGGCGAATCAACCCTGCTGTTTTTGGCGAACGTCCGCGCAGCGAGCCAAAAACCGTGCTGACCATGGACACGGAATTTTCCTGCATCCTGTACCCGGGCGTAGACTTTAGCGATGCGCTCGATCTCGCTTTTTTTTCAGAAGTCCGTGAAATGGGCGCGGTGGTCAGATTCGAGTTGACCCGCGAATCCGTTGTACGGGGCTTTGATCGGGGAATCAGCGCGGACGCCATGATCCGGTTGTTAACCAGGCTTTCGGGCGGTCAGGTGAGCCACAATGTGCGGTACTGCCTCAACGATTGGGAAGACAGGCGCCGTTCCGTGTCCCTGCATCACGGCTTGGTTCTCTGTTTAGATGAAGAGCGGCGGTACCTTGCGGAGATTGAGCCGTTTTCCCGCTTCATCGCCCAGTCTTTGGCGCCGGGCGTCTACCTGTTGTACAACATTGAAAGATCGGAAGCGATCAAAGCCTTGCGGCATGTTGGCGTTGATATTGTCGCTCAAAGCGCGAGAAGCGCACGCGGCGGCGCAGAAAGCGGCGCTCTTAGCGCATTTGCTTCTGATGAGTATGAAATGCGGTTTCCCGCTCTTGCGTCGAGCGATCTTTCTCCCCTGCTGATCGGGGAACCGGACGCGCAGGAAGAAGCGCTCCCCCTACAGCAAGAACAGGCGGCGCTGTATCTGGAGCGTTTCCGCCGCGCGCTGGACAATTCTGCGGTTCCAAAATCAAAGCGGGAAGAACTCAATGTCCATATTGAGAACCGGCTTATACTGAATGAGGAGCAGTTGTCGGAAGACTGCGTTTCATATAAAAAAATGGAAGCGCATCTGCTTGATCAGGCGGGAAAGATCAGCATTATACGTGAGGCGATTGCCGCAAAGTCCACGCTTGATATCCGTTGGATAACTATGGACAAAAACGGGCGGAGCGGCGGACATGAGTGTCACGCAGAGCGCCCCGCAGAGCGCCCCGCAGAGCGTCACGCCGCCGGCGTTCCCAAGAAATTGGAAAAAACGGAAGGCAAGCGCACGCTGTTTCTGGAAACGCAGGAAGGGGAACTGCGCATTCCGTTGCGAAAAATCCTCTGCATTAGAAAAATAAAGAAATCTATTTTTGAGTAGGAAGAAGAATTATGCCATTACTATCATTTTCAAGCCAGCAGGCGCTGGTTAAGGATCAGGCGAAACTAGCCGTTCTCATAGACGCGGACAACGCCCAATCGGTGAGCGTTGAAGGACTTCTGGATGAGGTCGCCAAATATGGAGTTGCGAGCGTCAAGCGCATATACGGGGATTGGACCAGCGTCTATCTCCGTTCATGGAAGGACAAGCTGTTGGAATACGCCATTCAGCCCATTCAGCAGTTTTCCTATACAAGCGGGAAGAACGCCACTGACAGCGCGATGATCATAGACGCGATGGATCTGTTGTACAGTGAAAAACTCGACGGCTTCTGCATCGTGTCAAGCGATTCCGACTTCACCCGTCTTGCGGCGCGGCTTCGGGAGAGCGGCAAGACGGTTTACGGTTTTGGAGAAAAAAAGACGCCCCGCTCATTTGTCGCGGTGTGCGACAAATTCATCTACACAGAGATTTTGCGCGCCCAGCAGGACGATGAAGACGCGAAATCCGAGCCTATAGCGAAAGCCCGCAAGGAGATCAAGGAGGACAAAAAACTGCTGAAGCTGCTCGGCGACGCGGTGGACGACATTGCTGATGAATCGGGCTGGGCGTACCTGGGAAGCGTGGGGCAGAAGATCAACAATCGCTCCAGCGAATTCGATCCGCGGAACTACGGCTTTAAGAAGCTCGGCGATCTATTCCGGGCTGCGCCTCAGTTTGAGATTGAGGAGCGCCAACACGAGAACGGCGGCGGCAGGCAGATATACATACGGAAACGGGGCTGACGTGTATGCAAGCGAATCGCATTACGGCGCGCGTCAGGCGGCGCCTCTTGTTTCAAATTTTCGTATGTGTTATAATACCATTATGAAGGCTATACGCAAGAAAGTTATAATGGTTGACGACAACATCATCAATCTGACTTTGGGCAAGAGCATCCTATCCCAACATTATGATATTTTTACGGCGCCTTCTGCGGAAAAACTCTTTAAGCTGCTTGAGATGGTGAAGGCGGACATTCTGCTTTTGGATATAGAGATGCCCGACATGAACGGGTATGAGGTGATAAAACGGCTTAAAGTCTTCAAAGAGACCGCGAACATACCGGTTATTTTTCTGACCATACGGAACGACAACAACAGCGAGCTTGAAGGGCTTAACCTTGGGGCGGTTGATTATATTACAAAACCGTTCTCGCCAGCGCTTTTGTTGAAACGGATTGAGATGCATCTGTTGTTGGAAAGCCAAAAGAACACGCTGAAAGTCTACAACAAAGAACTGGAGCGGCTTGTATTGAAAAAGACGGAAACTATTCTCGGCATGCAAAATTCCATGTTCAATACGGTTATTGACTTGATAGAGTTCCGCAATGTCTCAAACAAAGGTCATCTAAAGAGAACTTATCACTACCTCAAGATACTCGTTGAAGCCATGTTGGAAAGCGGGCTGTACCATGAGGAAACCGCGAGATGGGATGACATAGAGACCATGATACAATCTTCGCAACTCCATGACATAGGAAAAATTTCCGTCAGCGACGCCATACTGCTTAAAGCGGGCAAGTTGACCGGCGTGGAATTTGAGGAAATGAAAAAGCACACGATCTACGGGGTGGAAATTATTGAAAAACTTGAAGAGGATGCGCCGGACTATGAGTTTTTAAAATACGCGAAACTATTCGCGGGAACTCACCACGAGAAGTGGGATGGAACTGGCTACCCTTACGGATTGGCGTGTGAGTCAATACCGATTCAGGGGCGTCTTATGGCTATCGCCGATGTGTACGACGCGCTTGTTTCTCAGAGACCCTATAACATACAGCGGCAGTCCCACGATGAAGTCGTGCGGTGCGTCAAAGACGGCAGAGGAACCCAGTTCGACCCGGAGTTGATCGATCTGTTTCTAATCGTGTCTGATGACTTTAAAACGATTTTAGAGAAAGGATATTGAACTGATCGCCTATGGGTAATTCCATAGGCGTTTTTTTTAGGAGGACATAGATGTTGACAGGACGGCATTTCATAGAGCCGGATGACTTTACGCTGGAAGAGATGGACGCGCTGTTTTCTCTGGCTGAAAAAATTGAGCGGGAGCCTGAGTACCTGCGGGATTCCTGCAAGGGAAAACTGCTGGGGATTCTGTTCTTTGAGCCAAGCACCAGAACGCGCTTGAGTTTTGAGGCGGCGATGATCAGACTGGGCGGCGCATGCCTTGGCTTTGCGGATTCCGCTTCCAGTTCCGCAACGAAGGGTGAAAGCCTTGCGGACGCCATTCGTACCGTAGCGTGCTATGCGGACGCCATTGTGATGAGAAATCCCAAGGAAGGCGCGGCGTTGCTGGCGTCCCGCTATTCCGGTGTACCGGTTGTCAATGCCGGAGACGGCGGCCATCATCATCCCACCCAAACGCTTACGGACATGCTTGCCATCCGCCGGATACGGGGCGCGGTGGGCGATAGTACCATCGGTTTCTGCGGCGACCTCACATTCGGGCGTACGGTTCACTCCCTCGCAAAAACCCTGTCCCGGTACCCTCATGTCACGATGGTTTTTATTTCGCCGCCAGAACTCAAGATGCCGCCGTACATTACCGGAAGTCTTGCCGGCGCCGGCGTCTCATACACGGAAACCGGCACTCTTGAAGAGGTGATCGGATCGCTTGACGTGCTGTACATGACCCGCGTTCAGCGGGAGCGGTTCTTCAATGAGGAAGATTACATCAGGCTCAAGGACAGCTACATTCTTAACAAGGAGAAAATGAGCATGGCGAAAAAAGGCATGACGGTACTGCATCCGTTGCCCCGCGTCAATGAGATCGCGCCGGAAGTGGACGCGGATCCACGGGCGGCGTATTTCCGGCAGGCGAAATACGGCATGTATGTACGGATGGCGTTGCTGGCGTCCATTTTGGGGGTTGTATGTTGAATATAGCGAAAATAAAGAACGGCATTGTCATTGATCACATCAAGGCTGGGCAGGGCATAAAGATTTTCAACTGGCTGGGACTTGACAAAACGGATGACATGGCGGCGTTTGTGTTAAACGCCGAATCGCCGACTATGGGGCGCAAAGACATCATCAAAATTGACAACACGATTGCCATCAGTTTTGATGTTCTGGGGCTTATCGATCCGAACATCACGGTGAACATCATTGAAAACGAGGAAATCCGCGAAAAAATCCGGCTGCGCCTTCCTGATCGGGTCGAAAACATCCTTCGCTGTAAAAACCCGCGTTGCATAACCTCGACGGAGGCGTATATTCCGCACATTTTTCACCTTGAAAACGCTGAATTGCGCACGTACCGTTGCGAATACTGCGACGAAATCCGCGGCGCCTGAGCCAGCGCCAGGGCGCTTAAATAGCGTCATGCGCCGCCCCTGGCGGCGCATGGCGTTGTTTTCATTAAGTCGTTTGTTCCGGTTTGTCCTGATACGACAAGAAACGCCGGATGTTCTTCCCCACCAAAAAACGTCCTCATTCGGTTGCGGACAGCGGACGCCGTTGTTTTAAATTCGCCCCAAAAGCCGCTATTTTAAAAATTTCTTTCGTTTTTAAAATTCTATCCATTGACACAAAAAAACATAAAAAGTTATACTACGCACAGGAGTAAAATGATGAACCTTAAAAAATTTCTCTGTATGGGTTTAATTGGATGTCTCATTGCGGGCAGTCTGTTCGCAATGGGCGGCGACGACACGGCTGGACAGGCGCAGAGCGGCGGACTGACCATTAAGCAGGGTGTTTTAACCATTGGCATGGAGATTGGCTATCCGCCTATGGAGTATTTCGATACGGACGGGAAAACCCCCATTGGTTTTGATGTAAGCATGGCGAAAGCAATCGCCGCCAAGTTGGGTCTGCGAGTTGAATTTGTGGACACCGCGTGGGACGGCATTTTCGCCGGCGTTGACACGAGAAAATACGATTGCATCATGTCTGCGGTAACCGTTACGCCGGAACGCCAAGCCGTGTATAATTTCACAAAACCCTACATTGGAAACGCGCAAGCCTTGGTTCTCCGCAAAGACGCCACCATAACGGCGGCAAAACCGGAAGAACTCGGCGGACTCCGCGTCGCTTATCAAGCGGAAACCACCTCCGATATCTATATGACCAAACTCGCCCAGGGCGGACTCGCGTTCGAACCCTATGAATACGATAAAGTCCTCAACTGTTTTGACGATCTGAGGCTCGGACGGGTTGACGCCATTGTATGCGACAGTCTCGTCGCGTTTGATTACATCGCCCCGGCCAATTCCCCCTTCAAGCTCGTCTGGCAGGGTGAAGCTGACGAAGTGTTCGCCATCTGCTTCAAGAAAGGCAATGATCAGTTGACCAATGCAGTCGATCAGGCGCTGGACGCTTTGTTTGCCGACGGAACCATCTTTAAAATATCCCAGGATGTTTTCAAAATGGACATGGTAAGCTCCGCCCGGAAGTAACAACGCAATGCAAACAGAGGAGAGCGTCTGCTACGGACGCTCTTCAAAAAATCCCGTGATAAGGTGGTGGTATGACATCTTTGCAGAAAATGATCAGTTGGATCCCTGCGCTTTTAGACGGCGCGAAGATAACCATTTCGTTGACTATCCTTGCTGTTTCAGCAGGGCTGATTGTAAGCCTGTTTTTGGCGCTGGGAAAGATGTCAAAAAACGTCATTATCAACAAATTTTGCAGCGCGTATATTTTCTTTTTTCGGGGAACTCCGCTCCTTATGCAACTTTACTTCATTTACTATGGTCTCCCTGAAATCTCCACTATTTTAACCATAAACAACCGGTTTGTCGCCGCGTTCATCGCATTCGGTTTAAACACGGCGGCTTACTGCGCGGAGATCATCAGAGCCGCGATTCAGAGCATTGACAAGGGACAATTTGAGGCTTCACAGGCGCTCGGCATGTCCTACGCCCAGACCATGAGGCTGGTCGTCATACCCCAATCAATACGCCGGCTTATTCCGCCGGTCGGCAACGAATTCATCATGGTGCTGAAAGACGCTTCCCTTGTATCGATCATAGCCCTTGCGGATATAACCAAGGTGACCCGTTCAATCTCATCGTCCACCGCCTCCGCGCTTGTGTACATACCAGCGATGGTTCTTTACCTTATCATAACTGCGGTCTTTACCTTTATTTTCCACAAGATGGAAAAACGACATTCCCTATACGAGTGAGGCGTCCCATGTCAATGATTAAAACTGTTGCCATCAATAAAACATTTCATGGCGCTAGAGGGGAGCTTCACGTGCTGAAAGATGTTTCCCTTGAAGTGCAGCCGCAGGAAGTGGTATGCATCATAGGACCGTCGGGCGCCGGAAAATCAACGTACCTTCGATCTCTCAACAGGCTGGAAAAAATCGACTCCGGGCAAATCTACATTGATGGCAAGTTGCTGTTTGACTGTGAAGACGGAGTCAACAAGGTCAAAATGCCGCTCCATGAACGCAATACGGCGCTTCTGGAAGTGGGCATGGTCTTTCAGCGGTTCAACCTTTTCCCGCATAAAACCGCGCTTGAGAATGTCATGCTTTCTCCGGTGCATGTGCGGAAAATCGCTAAAGAAGAAGCGAAAGAAAAGGCGTTGGCTCTGCTTGAAAGAGTTGGTCTCGCCGATAAAATTGACGTCTATCCCTCCCAGCTTTCGGGCGGTCAGCAACAACGGGTCGCTATTGCGCGAGCTTTGGCGATGGAACCCAAGATTATGCTCTTTGACGAGCCGACATCAGCCCTTGACCCTGAACTGGTGGGAGAAGTGCTTGCCGTGATGAAAAGTCTCGCGCAGTTAGGCATGACTATGCTCGTGGTAACGCACGAGATGAGCTTTGCGCGGGAAGTGGCCGATAAGGTTGTGTTCATGTTTGAAGGCTCAGTTCTTGAAATTAACACGCCCGCAACGATGTTCAGCAACCCGGACAATGAACGGACGCGCCAGTTTCTCCAAAGCGTACTATAAATTTTTGCAAACAAGGTTGCTTCTGACGCCATGAATAGTACGCTTGTTTACAAGCGCGCTATCATATCTTCAAGTTCCCCGTATTGGAGATAGGGAGGTTCCGCATTTATTGTATTGGCTTTGTCAAAGTCAACAAGTTTGCGGTAGAGTTGTTTTGTATACTCGGCTAAAAGATTTATATTGGAAGGAAAGGTGTTGACAGCCATATCCATTAAAATCTTGTCAGGACCGGAAAATCTCAATGAATGATTTCTTAACCCAGGCAATAGTTCGCGTCGTGTTACGATGATAAAATGAGAAAACGCAAGTAGTTGCCGGTATAAGTCGTCATGATTGAACCTTTGATAGTCAAAGAGCGAAACATTCAATACAAAGGAATCAATAGCATCCCATACCCATTTCTTTATGGATAATTGAAGCAAAAGAGGTCTCATAAACCGACTTGCTATGTTCGTCTTATAATGATTGTTGAGCAATTCAATCAATGCTATGATAGCGGCATCGCTTATTTTCATAATCTTATCATACTATATTTTACCATAGATTGACAAGCGGAAAAAATAAAAATAAAATATATTATGCTAAAGTATCTAGCCGTTTTTACCATTTCTTCCCTTGTCGCGCTGTCCATGCTTTCCTGTGCGGAACCGGAGAATGTGACGTTGTGGACAGATATCCCTGAATTCGCCTTGTACGGTGAAGCGTTTAACGCTTCTCAAACCAAATACAAGGTTGAGACCCATTATTTTGAATTGACCGCAAAGAAGTTAAGCTCTATGGTTGAACAACCTGATATTGTGGTCGGCCGCTGGCTGAAGAGCGCGTCAACCAGACACTTGTTTAAGCCACTGGACTGGATATTAAAAGACAACTCTCTTGACGGCAGCCTCTTTTACCCCAAGTTGCTTGAACTTGGCGTTGTTGACGATGAGCAGTACCTTCTGCCGGTGTCATTCAATGTCCCTGCTCTTGTGTTTGCCCGGGACAACAGCGCCCTTATGACCAATTATTTTACCATTAGCCTTGAAGAAACGAAAGCGCTGGGCAAAGCGTACAATGTTATAAACAGGGGCGCATATACCAGAATTGGCTTTTCTCCTGACTGGGACGATGATTTTCTTTTTGTAAGCGCGGCGCTCCTTAACGTGGATTTTCGTGAAGGCTCTCCCATGTCGTGGGATGTGGATGCGCTGGAGAAGGCGCTGGAATATGACAAGGCGTGGATACGCGAATCAAATGTTTCCATACAAACGGTTGATGACTTCACCTTCAAGTATTTTTTCGAGCCTCCTGTCAAGCTTATCCTCCAGGGACGCATACTCTTTTCCTATATGAATAGCTCTGAAATTTTTACGCTTGATTATGATCAACAGTCAAATCTTGACTTCCGCTGGCTTGCTGAGAAAGAACGCATTCCGTTAAGCGAAGACACCGTGTATTATGGCCTTTACCAGCAGGGAAGACTGGGCAAGGGAGCCGAGGCTTTTACGAAGTGGTTTTTTCAAACCGAAACGCAACGTTTGTTGCTGGAAAACAATAAAAAGTTTCAGCTTAACACCATCCTTTTCGGCATAGCAGGCGGTTTTTCAGCGATGAGGAATGTTACGGAAGAAGTGTTCCCGCGCTTTTACCCAAGCCTTTTAGGACACATGCCGCCAGACGCCTTTTTGTCTCCGCCGAATGTCCTCCCGCAGAACTGGCTTGCGGTAAAGGAGCGGATCATACTTCCCTATATGCGCGAGTACATCCGCGCCTCTCAAGAAGACGAGGAGGAAGCGGATTACGCGCCGGTTCAAGAGTTGCGTCCCCTCGCGGACAGGATTACGGATTGGTATAGAATAAACAAATAGGTCAAGTCCCGCCCGCCTTCCGCACGTACAGCGGAATGGAGGCGAGTTCTTTGTCGTCAATGAAAAGCACAAAATTTATCATGCTGCTGTTCTTGAAATTCAGGTTAGAGATGGTAAACAAAAGGTGGGAGACTGCGGTGGCGTTGCCGACTCCATTTACAGACAATGCGCCTTGTATTGGGTCTATGCACATGTCGCCGTTAATGTCTCTTGTTTCAATCATAAATTTATGGTGGGAAAATTCCCATAAATCAAACCGGATGCGAATCACAACGGAAAGTTGAGGATGTACGCAGGGAAACGAGCGGGCTATGATGGTGTCAAATGTGCCTACAATCGTCAGCTTGCCGTTGTTTTCTTGAGCAAAATCGCAGAAAGAAAATAGCTCTATCTTCACCTAAGAAGCCGCCTTCTCCTGTGCGGACGCTTCCGGCGGCAATGGGATGTAGAGATTGAACGCAGTTCCCTTGTCTTTTTCGCTCTGTATTTTAAGGGTTCCTCCCAGTTCTTTCACCTTGTCGCGTACAATGTTCAAGCCAATGCCGCGTCCGCCATGAACGGTTTCGGCGTCCGCAGTGCTGAATCCCGGAGAGAAAATAAAATGCAACAGCGTGTTTTTATCCTGTCCTTCCGCTTCGGTCTTAATAAAACCGTTTTCAAGAGCTTTTTGACGAATTTTATCGTAATTAATCCCGCCGCCGTCATCTCGCAACCTTATATGGATCATATTGTTTTCAGCTTTGACGGAAAGGTATATGCTGCCGGTTTCATTCTTGCCTTTAGCCACCCTCTCTTCCGGCGATTCAACGCCATGCACCACTGAGTTTCTTACAAGTTGCATAAGCACTTCTTTCATCACACGCCGCGGACCGCGCGACATGACGCCTTGATCAACATCAACCATAAATTTGACTTTTTTCTCTAAATCCACCGACGCCTTGTCACATGCCTTTGTCAACGCCTCAATAAGCACGTCATTGTTGCTTTTTATTTTCGCGCCGCTTCTGAAAGAGTTAATCCTCTCCAACGTAACACGGAAATTCTCTTTTTCCTGCATCAGTTTTTCTATTTCCAGCGTCAAATGAAGCATATCGGAAAACGGTACGTCCTCCACTTCCCGCATACGCTTGATATCCGATTCGAGCGCATGCACTTTCCCTCCGAACGTCGCGAGTCCAAGAATGACAGCGTTTGATTTTATGGCGTGAACCGATTTATAGACCTCGACCAGACTTTCATGCGCTGTAAGCTCCTGGTTCTTGAGGATATTGTCAATTTGCTCAAACTCATAATCCACATCTTCAATGAAATCATCGAACACCTTCGGCTCCACGTTGATAAGCTCAAACAGGCTGCGCATTTCTTCCTGCCGCTTCTTTTCCTCTTCCGCAAGTTTTCTTTGCAACTCAACGCGAGCGGTAATATCGTAGATAGACGCCATGAGCATAGTTTGCCCATGTCCCCGCTCAACGGTGACAAACTCCACATGGAGAATTTTCCATTCTTTGGATGCGGCGCCACAATAACGGAACTCACTCAAAGGGTTGATGTCGTTCAGCATTTCTTGATCAAACTGTTTTTCGAAATTCATGACAAAATAATCTTTAATAGCGATCAATTCGCTGGGTGTCACCGACGCTGACAGCAAATCCGTGAAACACGTGTCATGGAAGCCTTTCTCGCCCAATATCCGGGGCAACGCCTTGGAATAATTGTCTTGAATGATGTAATTGCTATCCATAAAGAAGATTCCAATATCAAGATTGTCCTTCATAGCGGCAATTTCATCCCGTTCAGCCAAATGCGTCATATCGATCAGGTTGATGAGGATGCCCTTGTCATCCGGCAAATCATCGCCTAACGCCTTGAAATAACGGTGTTCTCCATTGATCCAGCACTCCCACATTTCTTCATAATTGCGCGTTGTTTTTCTGAGAAGATCTCCCGCCAGCTCTTTCATCTCCATTGAGGGAAACAGATCAATGACCGGCGCGCCTATAACCCAGTCGGGGTTCTCAATGTTCGCCAGTTTCGCAAGGTTGCGGCTAATATTCATCACCCTGTTCAACTTGTCAACCATCGCAATATAGTTGGGCGTGGTGTCCATGAGAGTTTTGAACGAATCCCTGCGCTCAAGCGCGGCTTTAGTCCTCCTGTACAAAATTCCGAACGCAACCAGCAACATAAAACCCGCAAGTACTGAACTCATCCATCCCAACGTCGTGAAAGGTATTCCTCCAGACATATCTGAAGTGAAAAGGGCAAGAACCTTGTCGGAGTTCGCCCCCATGAAGGGAACGTCGGAGATTGCCATAATGCCAAGAACCAGATTCTGTACAACGACAAAAAGAATGGTCCGCATGTAGTTGTCATACAGACAACTTAAAATGCAACAGGCTATACAAAGCGGCAAGTAGAATTCATCCCATGCGCCTCCTCTTGATTGAGCCGATTGCAATGCGCTGAGAAAGGCGAAGAAAATGGCGGGCGTCCAAAAAGCCAAATTCTCATAATTGCTGATGGTTCTATATACAATGACAAGTCCAACCAATCCGGTGAGGGCGATAACCATCACTACTACGGAATGCTCCGGAGTCCCCGCCGTCAACATGACGATGCTATAGACGACTCCCAGCAACAATACTCCAAGAAACGCGATTATATTGCCAACCTGAAAAGAAAATCTCTTCCTGTTTTTACCGCTATTATCTTTCATATTTCAACCTTCAGCTTTTGCCATAAGTCAAATTATCGACAGCCACAAACTGTACGGCTGCTGGTTTAACCTCAATCGTAATGTTGGCGTCAAAGAAAATTTCTCCATCAGCCTGTATTTGCAACGGCAGTTCAGACCGTATTTCAAGTTTCTTTGCCTGAACCAGTTTGCAGTTGGACGGAGTTTTTCCTTTAAGATAGTTTGGCAAGACAAACACCGTGCCGACGGCGCCTAAAGGTTTAAACAGCAACGTATGCAGAATGCCGTCATCCGGACGCGCTATAGGGACGGAGCTTTTGTTGCCGCCATAACAAGGACCGTTCGCTATGTTTATGCCGCTGTATTCTCCGCTGAAGTCTACGTTGTCAATGACGATGTTGTACCGCTGGAACAGGATGTCATGGTCAAATAAGGCGACTATACCGCTTATGGTGAACAGGAAGTTATAGAGAAAGGTAAAACGGTTGAGCACACCGGGATGTTTTCTGCTAAAACTGTTCATGTTGACAACCGCAAGCGATTCCATTCCAATAGTGAGCGTATTGATCGCATAGTTGCTGCCGAAGGCGATAACATCCGTAGGCAGGGCTTTCGCGGAAACCAACGCTCCTATATCCCTGAAAAGCTGCATTTTGTCTGCGCCAAACACACGGAGAAAATCATTGGTTTTCCCATAGGGAACCGCCGCCAATTCCATATTGGGAAGTCCTACAATGCCATTCAGGCAATCAAACAGAATTCCATCGCCGCCTACGGCGTAGACGCGCACCGTTTCGTTTTCGTCAGAAGTCGTCACTTCTCTTTTTATAATGCCGATGGCGTCGCGGGGAAAATGCGAAATCTGAACGGAAAAGTGAGGCCTTTCCTGTTTTCTGAAAAACTGCCCAATGGTATCAATAATATAATCCATCTGTGTCTTTTGAGCGAACGACTTGGGATTAAAAACAAAGACATGCTTCATGATGTCGCCGGCTATTGTACTGTTTCAATCGCAACGAGGAGGGTGAATGTATCGTCCTCGAAGACTTTAAACGGAATGGATAGAATCCGCGCTTGACTGCCAGGCCACTTGATTGCATGACCATTCCCTTGAATAATAGTCGGAAGGGAGATGACCATTCTCATGCTTTCCTCAAGCCTCTGTTTCGCGTTTCCCGCGATGATGTTGACAATTTCGCCAATCGCATCGGTCACATCGTCATCCATTTTCGTATGAGACGCGCCGGTAAGCATGTCGGTGAGCTTAATAGCCAGCTTTTCCTGCATGGAGACAATCACCGCCCCTCGCGCTTCGCCGGTGAGTCCAATAACCGCTGAAATATCATTGCCGACAATAGAATCTTTTTCCAAAAAGTACGGCGTTTTCGCGCTTATCTCTACGTTTATAAAGTCCTTAAAGACATTCAAACACACATCAACAAACGGTTTAATATACTGTTCCATAATTTTTCCTCTTTACTTATTTCATTTATTGAGAATTTTCGCCAATTTTTCTTTGAAAATTTGGGAATTCACAGGTTTTGTAAGATAATCTGTGGCTCCATTTTTCAAAGCCTCAATGACATTGTACTTGGCGGATTCACTCGTCACCATCACAATGGGGAGAGCCTTGTATTTGTCCATCGACCGCACTCTTTTCAGGAAATCTATTCCCGATAATTTAGGCATGTTCCAGTCCAACAACACCAGATTAACCGGACACATGCTCAGCTGTTCCAGCGCGTCTTCTCCATTACTAGCTTCAATAAAACTACACGTAATTTGCATGTCAGAAAACATGCTTTTTACCGTATTTCTCATGATTCGAGAATCATCCACTATCAAAACCGTTAAATCAATCGCCATACTGTCCTCCTTATTATAAACATTCACAAAAAATGTGCGCTCAATAGAGAGCCTTTTTCAAAATTTGCCGCCCATAGAGCGCGTCTTGAAAAAACTCTATAATATTGAATTTTTAGTATAACACATATTCTCAAAAAAGGAAGCGCTTTTTGCATACTTTACAAATTTATTTTTGCACTTCGCCTCTATTAAAAGATACAACCTTGTTTCTGCCTGAGTTTTTCGCCTGATACAGCGCCTGATCCGCGTGATTGATGAGTTTTTCTATAAACGCCTCATTTACGCCGCCGCTAGCGTCCTCATCCTCAATGGAGGCGACGCCAAAACTCGCCGTTATGAAGGCGGGTCCCGTCTCAAGCTGAACCGGCGAGGTCTCTAGCATTCTCCTGAAGCGCTCGGCAATGGCAATGCCGGTTTTTTTGCCCGCATTGTCAAAAAAGAAGAGAAACTCTTCGCCGCCGTACCGTCCAAGAAAGTCGTTTTTTCTTATAGACGCGCTTATCAACGCAACGAGATGGCGCAACGCCTTATCACCCGCCACATGCCCATACGTGTCATTAAATTTCTTAAAAAAATCAATGTCCATCATCACAACGCCGCACGGCGTGTAATTTCTCAGATTTTTTTCTATTTCAATGAGAGCCTGCTCCATAAAAGCCCTGCGGTTTATGGCGCCGGTGAGCGGATCGTGACTCGCAAGGTACTGAAGGTGGGTCTCCCGTTCCTTAAACACCCTCTCTTCAGACTTCATACCCAAAAGTATTTTTCGTATGGATATGAGTTCCTGATAAAGTTCGCAGAATCCCGGTATAAGGGCGAATTCTTCATCAAGATCAGGCGGCGGATCGTCTTTCAGCAGTCTTAGAATGTATTCCAGCATTTTATCTGCCATAGTTTTTATATTATAGCCCAAAACGATAAAAAGTTCTACCTATCCAGACAGCGCAACCAACTTTTCCTTGATAAATTCACTCTTTTCTTTGAGTCCGATGTTTCCGGTTGCGAGTGTCACCACATTCGCTTGCTTGGGATCGAGCTTCACTTTGCCTCCAGATTCCTTCATGAGCCGGATGAGCCGCTCCACACTCAACTTCGCCACTTTGCTGAACGCTATCCGCGCAATCCCCGCTCTTTCCCGCAGCGAGGAAACGCCGAGTTCACGGCAGATGATGCGTATTTCGGCAAGGGAGAGAAGGCTCAACACTTCGTCGGGCAGGGGTCCGAAGCGGTCGAATAACTCGTCGATGATGTGATCTTTGTCAGCTTTTTCCCGTACTGCGGCGATCTTTTTGTAGAATTCCATCTTCGTTTGGGCGGAATCAATGTACGAATCTGGAATAAAGCCCGAATACTCAAGCTCAAGCAGAGTTTCATTTTCGCTTTCATACTCCGCGTTCTCAAGCCGTTGCACCGCCTCATCAAGAAGCCGCATGTACATGTCGAAGCCCACCGAGTAGATGTCGCCGCTCTGCTCCTTGCCTAAAAGGTTGCCCGCGCCCCGTATCTCCATGTCTTTCATGGCGATTTTAAAGCCTGATCCAAGCTCGGTAAAGTCGGAAATAGCCTGCAATCGTTTCATGGCGGTCTCGTTTGGCGTTGTGTTTTTGGGATAGAACAGGTAGGCGTACGCAAGCCGGTCGGAACGCCCGACTCTGCCGCGCAGTTGGTAGAGTTGGGACACGCCGTATTTGTCCGCCTGATCTATGATGATGGTGTTCACATTCGGGATGTCGATGCCGTTTTCAATGATGGAAGTTGATACAAGCACGTGAAAGCCTCCGTGAATGAACCGGCGCATTACGTCTTCCAGTTCATGCGCCTCCATTTGTCCGTGAGCCGTGTCGATCAGCATTTCTGGCGCAAGCCGCTCCAGATGTGTCCGTACATCGCGTAAATCTCCTATTCTATTATGGAGGAAAAACACCTGTCCGCCGCGCTTGACCTCGCGCCGGATTGCATCGGCTATCATCTCCTCGTTGTATTCGTCTATGACTGTCTCTATCGGCAGCCTGTTGCGTGGCGGCGTGGCGAGCAGGCTCATGTCCCGTATCTTGAGGAGGCTCATGTGCAGGGTGCGCGGGATGGGAGTCGCGGACAGGGTAAGGCAGTCAACGTTGGACTTGAGTTCTTTGAGCCGCTCTTTGTCTTTAACCCCAAACCGTTGCTCCTCATCAACCACAATAAGTCCAAGGTTTTTGAAGCGAACGTCTTTTTGAATGACGCGATGAGTGCCCACCAGAAGATCAATCACACCTTTTCCAACGTGATCAAGAATTTCCCGCGTCTTTTTCCTGTCTATAAACCGCGAAAGCATGGCTATTTTCACCGGAAACAGGGAGAAACGCTCTTTGAAATTTTCAAAATGCTGCTCCGCGAGTACGGTGGTCGGCGCAAGAAACACCGCCTGCTTGCCCGCCATGATCGCCTTAAAGCAGGCGCGCACCGCGACTTCGGTCTTGCCGTAGCCAACATCCCCGCACACGAGCCTGTCCATCGGCGTCGAACTTTCCATATCCGCTTTGATCTCCTCAATGCACCGCACCTGATCTTCGGTCTCGTCAAACGGAAAAGACGCTTCAAACATGGTCTGCCATTCGGTGTCCTGCGGAAACGCGAAGCCCACAGACGCCTTGCGCTTGGAGTACAGATCGATAAGCCTTCGCGCAAGATCCTCGGCGGCTTTCTTCACGCGGTTTTTACGGTTTTCCCATGCCTTTGACCCGATGCTGTCGAGTCTTGGCGCCTCGCCGTGGCTCCCGATGTACCTCTGCACGAGATTCACCTGTTCAATTGGCACGAAAATCGTTTCCTCGTCCGCATACTCTATCTTGATATAATCCCGTTCATGTCCCAGCGCGCGGATTCGGTCAATGCCCTTGAAAAGTCCGATTCCGTAGTTGATATGCACCACATAGTCGCCGGGCGTTAGATCAACAAACGTGTCGATGGCAACGCTTCGCGCTGTTTTCAGCGAACGGGGGGCATGGCTACGGGAGTACCCGCGAGTATTCCCGGTGCGTCCAAAAATCTCGTTTTCCTGAACCAGCATGAATTTGCAGCCGCTCAAAGCAAACCCTGACGAGACGGGCAGAGTGATGACTTGAAGGGATGACCGGTCGCGGCAGTCCGAAGCGCCGCTCCTTCCACGCCGCTTCCCCTGTTCGGCTTTTTCGCATTCCACGCCGTGTTCCACATCCTGCTCATTCCCCACTATGCTCCGTATCCTGTCCGCCTGCACATCGCTTTCCGCAGCGATGGTTATTTCCCAGCCGTCTTTCATAAGGACGCCGAATTCTTCTTTCAGGTAATTGATGTTGCCGAAGAAACTCCGCGGCGGATCCGCATCCACGGAAAGGCGGGGTGTGGCGTCCTTTCCAAAGTCTTTCAGACCCATGAACGATACGCCTCGCCTCGCCTGTTTCTCAAGCGCGTTGAAATTGAGCAAGGCGCGTTCCGGCTTGGGAACCTCCCGCTCCCGCTTCGCCTTGAGATAAAAGCTCTCGTATTCCCGCACAAGGCTCTCTTCCGCGTTGACAAGCCGCTCTTTGTCAAAGAAATACACGGCGCCGTCTTTTACATAGTCGAGAAGCGTGGCGGTTTTCTCAAAAGCAAAGGGAAAAAGCATTTCTTCACCGGCGGTTGCGCGTTTTGCAATGAGTTCTTCTATAATAGACCTGCCGTCGTCGGCAAACTCATCGAACAGCGCAAGGTTGACGCTCAAGGCGTCAATGCGGTCGTCCGTCCAGATGACTTCTTTAAACGGGCGCACAAGCAATGACGCGACCTTCTCTCCGCCGCTCTGATCTTCCGGGTTGAATTTTTTGATGGATTCAATCACATCAAAATCGAAAAGCACACGGTAGGCGTCGTCATCACCGGGCATAAACACATCCAGCACCTCGCCGCGCAACGCAAATTCTCCATGAGCCTGCGCTTTCGGCGTCCGGATGTAGCCGTACTCCGCCAATGTTTCGGCGACCTTCATCGTATGGACTCTCTCCCCGATTTTGAATGTCAGCGACAGGCTTTTAAGGTACTCAGGCGGCGGCGCGGGCGTAAGAAAAGCCCGTTCCGGCGCGATGACACATCTCGCTTGTCCCTCCGCCATTTCAGACAGCGCCTTTGTTCGTTCTCCAAATACCGGAGCAAAAGAGACAAGCGGTCTATACGCGATGGATTCCCACCACGGCAGTACTGACGCTTTGACCCCCAGAGTTTCAAGATTTGCCGCCAGATCCACCGCGTCAAACTCCGTGGGAACAACAACCAGAGCCGTTTGGGACAAAGGCTCTTCTTCCATAAACAGGGCGAGCAGAAAAGCCGGAAGAACGCCTTCCGCCTTTTCTATTTCCAGCGGGAAGAGGGCGTTTTTGTACGCTTTTATAATAGAAGAAACTGTGTCAGCTTCTTTCAGCTTTTCCAGAATAGGGGCTATGGACATAAAAACCTGCCGAAATTATAATGGTGTGACATTTTGAGAAAGCCTCCAGTGTCATACATGTCTTTTGAAACAAGGCGCAAGTAAAGGATATAAATGACAAAGAAACCCGCTTTGCGCCGCCAGTGACGCAAAGCGGGCCCTCAAAGTGATGGTAGTATACGTTGTTATGATAAAAAAATCTATTATGTACAGGGCTTCGCAAGCGTTTTGCGCGTACAAAAGGTTTTCCTGCGGCGGACTTGCCCTTCACTTTCCATGAAAAAATGGCGCAGAATTGTTGGCGCTTCCGCAAGCCGCCGCTAAAAAATAAGCAAGTCTTGACAGGATGCGCGTCATATTAGATTTGCGTCCTGTGGGACGGCGGGTTTTGAAACTGCCCTAGCTTGCCCTGTTTCTTTCGGGAACCTCATTTGCAACGAATTGCGCAAACACAATGTTTTCCATGGGCAAGAAAACCTCTAAAAACTGAAGTTTTTAGAGGTTGCCATAATATAGACATACAAACCTGCCGAAACTATATTATGAGGCGGATCCAAAACGCGCAGAGCGACAGCTTTTGGAACAGAGGCTTGTCCAAAACCAACCCGAACGTAATTCGTGTTTTGGCGCAAGCTTATAGCTTATATAAATGTCTTTTGAAACGAATTGTAAATAAAGGATAGAGTATGACAAAGAAACACGCGCTGGCGGCGCTCCTTCTTGCGTTGGCGACAATGACGTTTGCGCAGACGAATCCTCAAATTGATGTCAACATACGTTTTTATGATAAAAAAATCTATTACGTACAGGGCGCAAGCAACGATCCCGTGTATGTACAGATAACCGTCGCCAACAAGAGCCCGGCTCCATTTTATTTCAAGCTCGCTGACGACCGCGCGTTCTCCATTGATTTTGAGGTGAAAACTGTTGCGAACCGTCCGCTTCAGCAGACCGATTATCTCATACGGAAGCGCGCCACGGTACAACAAGTCTTCTTCCGCTATGTTTCCATTGAACCAGGCGAATCATTTTCCTTTGTGGAAGATGTCCGCGATTATGCGGCGCTCGCCGAAGCGGGGACATTCGTTGTACTGGCGAAACTCTACCCTGATTTATACAAGCCACAGCTTGCTTCCACGGATCAGCAGACAGTCTCGGCGCCGATGAGTCCGCTCGCCTCGAACCGCCTGAGCCTAAGCGTCCGCCCGCCGTCAATTATCGGCGCCGATGGACTGCCCGTCGCCATGGACGTGGAGACTAACGCGATCCTCGTCCGCGAGGATCTTGCGCCGGACAACATGATCGCTTATATGCTCATGGCGCGGCAGAAAAGCCAGTGGGAAAAGTTCTTTTTGTACATGGATGTTGAGGCGATGGTGAGGCGTGATGAAACTCGCAAGCGGCAGTGGCTCGCGGAATCTGAAGAGGGGCGCCAGAGGCTGACCGCGCGTTACCGGCAGGAGCTTCAAAACAACGTCGTTGACAGCGACATCGTGATGATCCCCATGCGTTTTGAGATTGTCCGCACCAATTACGGTAAAGACGAGGGCGCCGTTACGGTGATGGAATGGTTCCAGATAGGGAACTATATTGAAAAGAAACAATATGTCTACACCATTCAGCGGCAAGAAGATGTGTGGATGGTGGTAAACTACACGGTGCAAAATATGGGTACAGAATAACCGGTGGCGACGCTCTACATCATTGCAACGCCCATCGGCAACCTTGGAGACATGACCTTTCGCGCCGTGGAGACGCTTAAAACTGTTGATCTTGTCGCATGCGAAGATACGAGGCAGACCCTGAAACTTCTTACCCATTTTGGGATACGGGCGCGTTTGTTGTCGTGCAGGGCGGGAAATGAGGCGAGCGCATCCCGCAAGGTGATAGCGGCGCTTGACGAGCGCAAAACCGTCGCCTACTGTAGCGACGCTGGTACGCCGGCGATAAGCGATCCGGGCGCGATTCTCGTAAGAAGCGCGGTGGCAGCCGGGCATACGGTTGTCCCTCTGCCAGGCGCCTCGGCGTTCGCTTCCCTTGTCAGCGTTGCCGGCGGCGCGGATAAAAGCGTTGTCTTTGAAGGGTTCCTTTCGCCTAGGGATGGGCGCAGAAAATCGCGGCTTAAAGAGTTGCTTGAAACCGGTTTTGCTTTTGTTCTCTATGAATCTCCTTTTAGGATACTTAAACTTCTTGCGAACATCGCCGAGCTTGAACATGAAAGGTATATCTGCGTCGGACGGGAAATGACCAAGGTTCATGAAGAGTACCTTCGTGGCTCCGCATCGGAAATTACAGCCGTTTTGGAGGAAAGAACAGAGGCGCGCGGCGAGTTTTCGGTTTTTGTATCCGGACATAATCCGAATAGCGCAAACTGACTGTAAATACTTGCCCACGTATGCCGATAATAAAATTAAAGAGGTTAGTGTATGATGATCGATAGAATTGGTTTTGTGAACCCCGTTTTTCTTGAAGGCGCGAATCGTAACAGTCAAATAAACAAAGAGCGGGACGCCGATTCCATTAGGCTGTCCCAAGAAGCGCTTGAGCAAAGTGAGTTGTACCAAGCGACCGAGATCGTAAATTCGGCGCCAGACTCTCGTATTGATCTTGTCGCGGAAATCAAAGCGCAGATAAACGATCCTTCTTTTCTGAACGACGCGGTGTTAGACGCAACTGTAGAGAAAATTCTCGCCGCTCTCACGTTTTAACGTAATTTTTGCATAGAGGCGTCTGTGACCGATATAGTATTGAAGATTGACCCTGAAATTGTCATTGGAATGGATATTATAAATCGTGTGGGTACGATTTGTAAAACCTATGGCAATCAATTTCTTTTAATTTCGGAAAAAAGCCTCAATGATGATAAAAATATAGAACGGCTCAAAATTATCCTTCAGGACTCAGGCGTTGAAACGATCCTTTTTGACGAAATCAAACCGCCTGTCATGGCGGACATAGTGGAAAACATAGCGCATCTTGCCCATGCGGCGCACTGCTCCGGTGTCATCGGCTTTGGCGGCCCGTGTGTTCAGACAATAGCCCGTTTAACGGCAATTATCGCAGCCGATGTGCATGATGTGTTTGAACTTTTAGACGGGAAAATTCCAACGGCCGCACTGCCTTACATCGCGATTCCATCGGTGAAAGAAGACCCCTTCCTTACCGCTGACAGTTTTATCGCCGTAGATCCCCGCAACAGGGAAATCAGACTGGTTCATACGCCGAGAGGACTGTGTAAAGCGATTGTCATAGACGGCGCATTTTCCGGGCGAACGAGCGTGGATAGCGGCTACGCCGCCGCATTTGATGGCTTTTGCATAGCGGTGGAAGCCTACTGTTCCAAAAAAGCGAACATCCTGTCCGATCCTGTGCTGGAAAAAGCCATCGCGTTATTCGCGCAAATTATTTCCTCCTACGTCAACGGCGCCGTAAATATGGAAGAATTGGACGCTCAAGCGGGGTTCCTTGTAAACATAGGCTCTGCGATAAGCGCTCCGGGCGTCGCTTCGACGCTTGCGCGCGCTGTCGCAGACAGGTTCCCTGTTGAAAAATCCCTCTGCGCCGCCGCATTGCTTCCCGTGATTCTCGACAAGCTGGTAAGTTGCCGCGCTGAGAAAATCGCAAAAGTAGCGAGCCTCATGGGAGAAACGACCGAAGGGCTTCCGGACGCGGAAGCCGCCCTTTTACCTGCGGCTTCCATTCGATCATCGCTTGAAAAACTCGCTATTTCCTCGCGCCTTCAAAATTTAGGATTGCAACTCGACCGCCTGATTTCCATAACCGACTCGGTGCGCAACCTTGACATCGTGGCTTTTTCCCCGTGGACGGTTACGTCCGAAGAAATTTTGAATATCATCAAGCAAGCGTTCTGATTTTCATGCAAGGTTCTAGACATGCCGATTTCACCGCGTAAACTGATGTCTCTTCCCCGCGATCAGAGGCTCCGCAAAATGGCAAAAATGTTCAGCGAGGCGGAAATGATGTTCTGCAATTCGGGAACATGGACGCACCCGCTTGATGATATTGCAACTGTCTTAAAGTTCCTTGCGCTGGACGCCGAATTTCCGCCGGAAATCGCCCCGGCTGTTTCTTCTACGATTGATGCGGCGTACGTGGCATTGCGGAATATGGATGCGCAGAGCGGTCAGTCCGCTGACGCTTTACGCAGAGGAATAAACGCCGTCAGACATATCCTCCTTGTGGAAACCGGACAAAGCCAGGCTGACTGGGACTTTCTTGACGCGGAAAACAAGCTGAACAGCGCAAAACGCAGGATTTGTCCGAACAGGTGGATTTTTTTGGAAGACATACGCTCTCCATTCAATATAGGCTCCCTATTCCGTACCGCAGAATCTTTCGGCGTTGAGAAAATCCTGCTTTCACCGCTTGCGGCGGATCCGCTTCACCAGCGGGCGCAAAGAACGGCTATGGGATGCATAGATATTGTGCCGTGGGAACGCATGTCTTTAGAATCGTTGGGAACGTTGCGCCAGCAAACGCCGGTTTTCGCGCTGGAAACAGGCGGCGTTGAGTTGCAAGAGTTCGCCTTTCCCACAAACGGCGTTATGATTGTTGGCTCCGAAGAATTGGGCGTAAGCCCAGGCGCGCTTGCCGTGGCGGACGCTTCACAGGGACGGGCGTCTATCCCCACGTATGGGGCGAAAGGCAGCCTCAACGTGTCTTCGGCGTTTGCCATTGCCATGTATGCGTGGAGCGTACAGACGCGTGGGATGGCGCTGGATAACGTTCCGGCTGTTCGCGAGTTTTGCCAGATCGAATGAAGGCTTTGCGGCGGCGATACGCCGACATCGTTCCGTAAGAACGGGACTATGGCTGACAAAATGTGGGTGGAGTGAAGCGTTCCTCTGCGTAGCAGAGGCGCAAAATGACCTAGGCAAACGGAATCCCGATCCGCCGTCAGGCGGCAAAGCGTATACAATCTCGTTATGAGCAGTAGGGGCGCACTCCATTTTATTGTCTCTCAAAAGTCCCATACCATTTATCGGCCAAGTTTAGTTGTATTCTTTTTACCATCTTCACTATAAAAATATATTATTTTACCATCATAGGTAAAACGTCCATTCATATTTTTCATATTTCCCGCCCTGCTTCAAATGAGAAAAATTTCCAGAATCGGTTAATTCTTGCTCTGTCAAGTTATTTTTTAAAATTAACAAAAAATTTAGCCTCCATTGCGCATAACGTTCCGGTTGTGCGATGTTTTTGCAGGGCGAATAAGCAAATGCATAGGTTTTCAGCCCTGCAAAAATGTGGGAGGAGTGAGGCGTGGGAATGACCTAGCCAGCCAGAACCCCGATCCGCCGAAGCGCAAGCAGTCCTGTCATGCGCCGTTATTTTTGTTTTAATTACCTTTTCTAAAATGAATATCCCACTCTAAATATAAATTTGAAATCAATTGGCCAGTTAAAAAAACGCCATTCATCTTCCATCCTGTATTCACCTTTATTCTTTGCAAATGGGATTATCCATGTTTTGCCTAATCCTGTACCTAATTGCATTGTAAAACCGTTTTTGAAAATCCATTGGTAACCGCCCGTTAAACCAAGCCCTAAATGGGTAAAAGTGTCATCCAAATAATTTGTTGACACATGAGTCCAGCCAATAACCGGAAATGCGCTGATATACATTCCTTTTAACCAAGTTCCAAACGGCCTGTATAAAAAGGCTGGTATTATCATATATTGAAATTGCTGTCCATATTTTTCATTATACCTGCCATCGCTATTTTCCAAATAACCGCTTAAATAACTCTCAAAATAAAGTGCATTTGCAACTGAAACATTGAAATATTTATTTATGGCATATTGAAACTCGGCGTCTATTAAAAAAGCGTATGTTTTACTGTCGTTGTCCATAAAAAGATATGCTATATCACTTGCCAAAAGCAAGGGACTTGTCTGCATCAAGAATTCTTTTTCATTTTCATCAGAAAATGACGTTGCAGAAAGTTGAATAAATACAATAAAAATAAAAAGCCGTTTTTTGCTGACCATACAAACTCCTATTTATTGGCAATGCTGTATATTGTGTTTTTATTGAATAAGCCCATGTTAAACCCTGTTTTGAAATGCCATTCCATATTTTCATAACATTCATACCGCGTGGCTCGAATGAAATTTTGTACAGTATATGCTTCTTCATATCCATAAGGGTTTTGCACAATAATTTGATTGTTGCCTAAATCCATTGATGTAACTATGGCAAAATGAAGAGTCCATTCGGACGATGTGTTTTTTGCGGCGAATTCTATTGGCGCTGGAAACCCATTTTCAAGTGAAGCATGTATATTTTGCAATAATTCCCTGTTAGTGATATTAACATATCGAGTGGTTTCCCATTCAGGAAATTGACGGTTCATTTCTTTAAGAAAACCTGAACCCATTGAAGTTGAAATTTCACCATTGTTTTGTGATGACAATGAATATTCCGTAATTGGTTTGCCTTTCCATTTGGCAAGCATTTCTATTACGGCATATCCGCAACTAATTTCTTGTTTTATTGCATGAATACCGTTTACAGAAACTGCTTGCGAATATGCGCTATCCTGCAATAATCCAGAATAATCATCATTGTAATATACTCTAATATCTGCGGGAAAACCTACAGGATCAGAACAAGCGAAAAAAGTCAATAAAACAAAAATAGAAACTGTCAATTGAAAACTCAAAAATTTATTTACAAATTTATCCATAATTATATTTTTACCATTAAAAAAATCATTTGTCAATACATTTTTAAGTGATTTTACACAAATTTTCAGAAAAACGCGCGCATAACGTTCCGGTTGTTTGCGACCTTTCAGGTCGACGACATCTTGCCAGCCCGAAGAAGGAAATGCGTAGCTAAGCCCATGGCTGGCAAAATGTGGGTGGAGGTTTGCCGTGGGAATGGAGCGTTCCCCTGCGTAGCAGAGGCGCAGAATGACCTAGCCGCAAGGTCCATGACATCTAATCCCGATGTGCAAGCGGACATGTTATGCGACGCGCATTATTCTTCACCTTACATTATTTCCCCCAATATATTCTTTAATATTATTATTCCAATTAATATCCAAATTATTATTACAGGAAGCCGCTTGAATCCACTGTCCACATCATATTGTTTTATACCCTTCTTTTGATTCTGTTTCAAGACTTATTTTTGAAACGATGTTATTTCACATTGTTTTGAAAGAGCATGCAAGTCCTATTTTTCAAAAATTCACTTTTTTTGATCCGCCAGCATCGGCTTTCACCGCATCATGGAAAAGCGACTGCCCGGTGTTTAGACCAGTCTGTGCGTCCTGCCATAGCATAAGAGAACAATCGCAAGCGGCCGTCTCGCATGACCCTTTATACTAAAACACTAAAAAAATGATGATTGACAAAAAAGAATCTGGTGTATACTATCATTTTCATGATCAATACTCCTATTCCTTTCTGGGAAAACCCTGAAATTTAGGAAATCAACCAGTTCCTCATGCGAAACCCGCTTTTACCGTTTGTTTCCGCGAAAGCGGCTCTTGCCGATGCCGTTGCAGGCCCCGAACACCGCGCCGCAGACGATAATCCGCTCTATTTCAATCTTGACGGCATGTGGGATTTCACGTTGCTCGACAACCCGAATGACGATGATCTCCAGTGGCTCGACCGCAGTTTCGCCATGAGCGGCGCCATAACCACACCGTGAACATGGATGCGCCAGGGCTAGGAATAGTGAGCGTTTACAATCCGTTTAGAATCCGTTCAGAAATCGCCCAGCCAATTAAAAGCCTAAAAACTGCATCCGCATAATCGGCACAAGAATCGCATTGCGCTGTTTCACTTTGACGGCGCATAGTGATGGCATATATGAAGAAAAAACGCTTTTTGGCGGCGTTATGGCGCGGGATTTCGGACGGAAATGTCCCGCATTGATATGGCGCAGTCCCTGCCGCACTCGGTGAAGCGGCGAGTCTGATGGCTTGCGTGATCCAGCTTGACTCACCTGCGCGATCATGCTTGGATCGCCTTCAATAATTTTTCAATTACATGAACGAGAGGATGTCTCGTCGCGCCGGTCAATTTCCGCGCTCATTTTCTTGAAAATATTTGATTATTTGTTGACGTCCCGGAATTCCCATAATATAATCAAAGCGTGTTTATGTGGCGTATTGAGGATTTCGGTGGAGGGCGGCGAAAAGTCAAGCCCGCCATCATGGTGAATATGGACAACAATCAGGCGCGCCATAAATAAATGAGCCAATTCCAAAACGCGAACTACGTTCAGCGAACTACGTTCGGGTTGGTTTTGAAACTGGCTCAAGGAAAAGCGGTCTAAAGCCCGTTTTTCCACTTAAATCTAATATTGCTGTTCTAAAATTTCAATTTTGGAACAGCCTCAAATAAGTGTTACGGAGAATAATGATGAATATCTTTGACGCGGGACTGCTCCACGGAGCCGATTACAATTATGAACAATGGCTTGACCGGCCAGATATTCTCGATCTTGATCTTGCCTATATGAAAGAGGCGGGGATCAATGTTCTTTCGGTTGGCGTATTTTCTTGGTCCCTGCTGGAAAGCGCCGAGGGAGTCTATCACTTTGACTGGCTCGACGAATGTTTTGAGCGCCTGCATGGGAATGGGCAGCGGATCATCCTTGCCACTCCCAGCGGCTCAAAACCAGCGTGGCTTTCGGAAAAATATCCCGAAGTCTGCCGGATGAACGCAGACGGCCAACGGCAACGCCACGGCGGACGGCACAACCACTGCCGGACTTCCGCCAAATACCGCGAAGCCTGCGCACGGATCAACACAAAACTGGCGGAGCGTTACGGAACGCATCCTGCGCTGATCCTCTGGCACGTGTCCAACGAATACAACGGCATGCCCTGCTACTGCCCCCAATGCCTGTCCGCGTTTCGGAACTGGCTCAAAAAACGCTACATGAGCCTGGACGCGCTGAACGCCGCCTGGTACACCTCCTTTTGGAGCCACCGCTTTACGTCATGGGAACAGATATTCCCCGACGACGCTTCGATCCACGGCATGATGCTGGACTGGCAGCGCTTTACCAGCGACGCGACCATTGATTTTTTCTTGGCCGAAAGCGCCCCTCTGCGGCGCATTACGCCGGACATTCCCATTACCACTAATTTCCACCTGCCTGATATCGGGCTTGATTGCCACAAGTTCGCCCGGCACGTCGATATTGTCAGTTGGGACAATTACCCCGAATGGCACCGTTACGGGGACGACGCGGAGGTCGCCGTCAAAGCCGCTTTTTTCCACGATCTCCAGCGTTCCTACAAAAACCAGCCATTCCTGATGATGGAGTCGTCGCCGGGCGCAACCAGTTGGCAAGGGGTGAGCAAGAAAAAGAAGGCGGGCATGCACTTGCTCTCCTCAATACAGGCCGTCGCCCACGGCTCCGGTTCGGCGCAGTATTTTCAGTGGCGGCAGAGCCGGGGTGGCGCGGAAAAATTCCACGACGCGGTTATCACTCACATCGGCGACAACAAGACCCGCATTTTCCGTGATGTCGTGGAAATGGGCGTGGCGTTGCAAAAGCTGGGCGGGATTGCCGCCATAGACAACGAAGCCGACCCGGATGGCGGCGAAGCGCGGGCCGCAGTGGTCTATGATTTCGAGAACGGCTGGGCGCTGAACAACGCCCAGCTTCCCCGGAGCGTTGAGAAAAACTATCAGCAGGAATGTATCGCCCACTACAGCGCGTTCTGGAGAGCCGGCGTTCCCTGCGACGTAATAAGCCCAGAGTATGCCGATTTTGCGCGGTACCAGCTCGTCGTCTTCCCCATGCTCTATATGCTGACCGAAGAAACGGCGGAGAAAATCAGGCGTTATGTGCGGCAGAGAAAAAGCGCCGTTGCAACGTACCTAACCGGGATAGTCAACGGGAACGACCTCTGCTACCTGGGGGGAACTCCCGGCGGACTTACCGACGTGTTCGGCATCGCCGTGGAAGAGACCGACAGCATCGCCGATTATGAAAATCTGGAATTCACGCTGGACGGGCAAACATGGCGGGCAAGCCATTACGCCGACCGCATCCGGCTCCTGGGCGCGGACGCTCCCGGCGTTTTTTGCGGGCCGCAGTCCGATCCACAGACGGGGCTTCCTGCGATAACCACCCACCGATACGGCGAAGGGTCCGCCTATTACATCTGCGCCCGCACTGAGGCGGCGTTCCTGGATCGCTTTTACCGGAGGCTTTGCGAAAAACACGGACTCTCTCCTTGCGTTCTCTGGGACATCCCCGCAGGCGTTTCTGTCCAGAAGCGGGGCGGAGCGGTGTTCGTGATGAATTTCAATTCAAGGGAAACACGGATTTCCCTGGGTGAAGACGCTTGCCGCGACCTATTGAACGGGAAGACCGTTTGTGGTACACTAGCGTTGCCGCCCTATGGCGCGGCAATACTAAAGAAATAAAAGTGGTCCTGATGAAAAGCCCCCTAAAGTCTCAAATTACCCAAAACGATATGGCCGCCGCACAACGGGCGCGCGGCGTTCCCTGGCGGATCGTCCTAGCGCTGTGCAATGCGGAAATGTTTCTGCGCCCCTATTATACGGATATTCTTGCGGGGATTCATTCGGCGGCTCACGAGCAGGGCTTTCACACACGCTTCATCCGCTTTTTCAACGAGTTGAAAGACCCGATCCTCTACAACCAGTTGATTCACGGCGAGGAGATCTGCGGCGCCGCCCTGCTGTCAGCTCTGGACCAGAGCCTGAAAACGCCCGAATATCTGCAAATCATCGAAGGTGTCCGCGACTGGATCGATGTACCGGTTTGACTAACCAGAATGTATCAATAAAAACAGATTAAGATTACACATAAAAGTAATGGCCTTTCCCAAAACACTTGGTTTTGGGAAAGGCTTTGGAAGAACGACAAAAAGCGCATTTTTTCCTCTAAATTTATGTAAAGGAGCTTTCATGCGTTGCAAATATTACGCGACTTTCGCTTCCGGTTTTCAAAACATCGTCAAGGACATACTCAAAAAGACCGTGCAAGACGCGGTTGTCGTACTGTTGCTGGATGGCGCGATTGTCTTTGAGACGGCGATCCCGTTTGATGCGGTGCATTGCGCATATCGCGGCGCGCTCCGCTTGCACTGTTTTAACAATATTTTTCTGGCGCTTCATGTTCTGGAGCAAAAAGAAAAGAACGGCTCCGCTCACGATTCCGCTAATAGCTCCGTCATTGAGGCGCACATGAGCATTGCGGAGAAAAACAGAAAAATACGGCTGGCTGATTTTCAAAGAACAAAAAATATTAGAGCGTTCAGAATCGTAACATCATACGCAAACCGCCTGGTTTCCGTCAATGAAGACTTAAAACGAAAGATGGAACACGCCATTTTTAAGGAGACGGGTTTGGTTCCGAACAGGAGCAAGCCGGATGTCGAATTCTGGTTTTTGTACCGGAACGAAGGCTTTTCTTTTTTCATGCGGAGGCTTTCCAAACACACCTCTTTTGACGCCACGCTACGCAAGGGCGAATTGCCGCCCCAGTTGTCGTACATGTTGTGCTGGCTGTCCGAGCCTCGGAAATCCGATGTGGTTCTGGATCCATTTTGCGGGTACGGGTCCATACTTCGGCAAAGAACGTGTTTTCCTTTTGAGAAATTCTATGCTTTTGATATAAAAGATGAGGCGGCGCGTATATCCAAAGCAAACATTACAGAGCAGTTTCTAAAAAAATGCGATGTAAGAAAAGTCGATTTTTTTGCCATTTTTCGCTATCTGAAAGAAGAGAGTGTTGACACGATCATCACGGATCCGCCGTGGGGAATCTATGAGGCTCTGCCTATGCCGACGGATCAATTTTATGGCGCCATGTTGCGGATATTTTGCAGATTATTAAAACCTGACGGCGTTGTCGTCTTGCTGACAGCGCGACATGAAGAGGTCGCCGCGTCCATAACTTGTGTAAAAGAATTTATTGTCATGGAATCCTCGGATGTGCTGGTTTCCGGCAGGAAGGCGCGTGTATATAAGGTAAAGAAAACCCGTGACGGGCGACCCGCAGAACAGGTCTGACAGAGCTAAAGCCCCTCGTCCTCCGTTACGCCGCGCCATCTTCATTGGCGAACATTTCCATAGCAACCGCAAAAATGTCGTCGAACCTAGTTTAGCATACAGCCGGAACGTTATGTGCAATATGCCTTAAAATTAGTTGAAAATATGTGAAAAAATATTATCGACAAAATATTGTAAAAATGAAATAATCAATCAAAAGAGGGTAAAATGTATAAAAAGAACATCTTATTGGTTTTTATTTTTGGAATTATTATTTCAAACATTTATTCACAGGAAAATAATGCTCAAAATTATTTTCAAATAAACTTAAATCATAGAATATATTTAGGTTTATATTCTTCATATTTTGACGATGACATAAAGTTGATGCAGACGGGATATGATTGTATCTTAAAATTAATAAATATTAATCAAAATTTTAATGGCATTTGATGACAACGGCGGTTCAAATAATGGAAGGCCGATAAACGCAAGAATTACTCCCGGATTTGAATTAAACTGGAGTATAAGATTATATGTTTTACATATTCCCAAAATAAATTCAAGAATATTTTTGGAAGGATTGGGCATGAGTTTAATAGTGTACACAAGGGAATATCCCGATACAGGATCTTATGTAAACATTGGAAGTCATGTGGGTTTGGGAATGGAATATCCAATAAATAATTATAAAGGATATACATCATTAAGATTATTTCATAGTTCAAATGGAAAATCATATGAAAATAATCCGGCATTAAATGCTGTTGGAATAATAATGGGAATACAATTTAAGTAAAAATAATGGAGTACGGCAGTACGGCGCATAACAGGACTGTTTACGCTTCGCCGCCAGTAGGCGGCTCGGGGTTCCAGCTGGCTAGGACTTTCCGCTACGCTTCATTCCCACGCCAGCCTCCACCCACATTTTGTCGGCCCTGGTCTTTGCGGCGCAAAGCCCTTAT
>JAISCC010000076.1 GCA_031265845.1 Treponema sp. | reverse complement strand
CCCCCCCCCCCCCGGCCCCCGCGCGCCCCCCGCCGCGCCCCCCCCCCCCCCGGACGCTGAATATAGGATATTGCTATAGTTATTCATAATCTGACAACTAACCCGGCAAAAGCCTGCTTTTGCCGCGCCGTTCAATCTCGGCATCCTTCTTTTTTAGTCTTTGAGGCTTTCTCAAAACACGATGTTTTGAGAAAGCCTCATATTGACAAAGAATATACCACATTTCTTTTGATAGATCAAGACCACGCTAAAAAAGCGGCAGGTATTCGGGCGTATACGCCGCCTGTCGGCGTTGCCTTGCGTCATGCAAAGCGTAGTGCGCCGCCACCTTGAGCATGTATGCGCGTTCGGCTGGCGCCGGACTGCGGAACACGAGCCTTTTCGGGAGGCTCTCCGTAACATTGTTATATCATAGCAATCTTGCGCAACATCATAAACGCAAGCCAAACTGCCCTTTTCAATAAGATAAGAATTGAGTATCATTAAAACAGGAGAGGAACATGACTCCGAGGTGATGCTCTTTACGGGGCGGGACATCCGGGGAAGGGACAGGAACTACGGCGATTTGAAAGAGTCTTGGCAGACAGCGTTTCTGGTAAAAGGGCGGTTTTTCCCGGACGATGATTTTTTCATAAATTTGAGTGTTATGATCCTGCGCGGCGAATCTCGCTTAAAGGGAAGAGCCGGATTGTCACGGAGGAAGGAATAGCGATGGCGAGTGAGGCGTCAATAAACGCAAGCCGGGACGAAGCGGAGCGGGCGCGGCTGATGAGCGAATACAAATTGTGGTGGACGATCAGAGCAAGGTTGCGCGGCAAGACCGGAAGGCTTACAGCAAGGGAAGTTGGAAATAGCCCGGAAGATGAAAAGCCTGGGTATCGCGGCGGAACAAACAGTCGGGGCTACGGGTCTAGCCCTAAAACAGATCGAGGACTTGCAATGTCCTTCTTCCTTAAGTTTATGATATTGCGCAGGGCGCCGTTTCCCGCGCAAGGGATTGAATATGAAAGAACTGATTGACCTTTTTATCCTTTTCTTCAAGATGGGGTGCGTCACGTTTGGGGGCGGCTACGCGATGATGCCGGTGCTGGAACGTGAAATCATCGGAAAGAGGGGGTGGATCACCATGAACGAGGCGCTGGATTACTACGCCATCGCCCAAGTGACGCCCGGTGTCATCGCGGTAAACATGTCGACCTTTATCGGCTGCAAGCGGAAAGGCGCGGCGGGCGGCGCGGTCGCTACCATTGGCTTTGTATTGCCGGGCGTCGCGCTCGTCGCCGCGCTTGCGCTGTGCGCAGCCCGTTTCGCCGGCTATCCGCCCGTACAACGCGCTTTTACCGGCGTCAGGGTTGCGGCAGGCGCCTTGATTCTGTCCACTGTGGCAAAACTCTGCGCCGGATTTTTTCAAAAAAAATCTGGCGACGCCAGTGGCGGCGGCGCACAAGATCCGGCGGAAAACCGCGCCGAAACCCATGCGGGACAGCGGACGAGCCTTGCCTTTCTCATATTTTTGATCGCGTTTTCACTCTCGGCTTTTGGAGGCGTAGGTCCTGCGCCGCTTGTCACGGCGGCGGGGCTTGCGGGCTTTTTTTTATATGGCGGATTCTTTTCAAAACTTCTCAAAAAAACAAAAAACAAAGGAGATGAACTATGACCGATCAGGAAATTTTAGCCTGCGTAGATCACACGCTGCTCAAAGCGACGGCGACATGGGATGAAATCGCAAAACTCTGCGATGAAGCTGTCAGGTACAAAACGGCGTCCGTATGCATTCCGCCGTGTTACGTAAAACGCGCGCGCGAGGACTTCCCCGGACTTGCCGTCTGCACGGTCATCGGCTTCCCGCTGGGCTACAGCGCCACGCAGTCGAAAATAACGGAAGCCGAAACCGCTTTAGCAGACGGCGCGTCGGAAATCGACATGGTGGTCAACATCGCATGGATCAAAAGCGGACTCTTCGGCAGTGTGGAAGATGAAATCAGACGCATAAAAAAAAGCGCCGGGGATGCGATTCTCAAGGTGATCGTAGAAACGTGCTATTTGACCGAACAAGAAAAAATCCATATGTGCGAAATCACCGCCAACGCGGGCGCGGACTACATTAAAACCTCAACAGGGTTTGGCGTTGCGGGCGCGACGCTGGAAGATGTCGCGCTTTTCAGAACATATACCGGAAAAAAAGTGAAGATAAAAGCCGCAGGCGGCATAAAGACCAAGGAAGCCATGATCGCCCTCCTTGAAGCCGGCTGCAGCCGCATCGGATCAAGCTCCGCCGTCGATTTGATTACTCGCCAACCCTGATCGAATCGAACCACGCGGCGTTGTACAGCTCAAGCGACTCGCCGAGGTCGTCTTTCAACTCGGTGTTCGCCAAATCGCTGGCTTGGTAATAGGGCGCGACCTTCTGATATTGGCGCGCCGGAACGTTCACGGTGGCCGGGAAGCCGAAATAATCGGTGAATTCCGCGTAAATTTCAGGGCGGTGGATGAAGTCGATGAATTTGTACGCGATATCCAGGTTCCGCGCCCCTTTCAGGATGCACATGCTGTCGATGTATGCGGGACCTCCCTGCTCTGGAATGAAAAAGACCGTGTTGTTTTTAAGCTCTTCGTTGTCGGCGATTTCTTCAAAAACCACTTCGGCGTATCCCTGCACCACCCAGAAGTCGCCGTTGGCAAACCCTTTTCCAAACGCTTCGGCGTCAAATTTGACGAGGTTCGGCTTCCACAACGTGTTTATCAGGTTTTTCGCCTCTTCAATTTCGGCTGGATTGGTCGTATTGACCGAGTGTCCAAGGAAAACAAGCGCGTCTCCCATGACTTCCCTCATATCGTCCAACATGGTCATGCGCCCTTTGAGATCCGCGCGGCTGAATATATTCCATGATCGCTCAAAGTCCGGCGCCTTCGCCGTATTGACCGCTATGCCGGCCGCCCCCCAGTAGTACGGAACGCTGTACTCCATATTCGGATCATAGGTCGCTTTTTCAAGCGCCAGCGGATCAATATTGCCGAGATTCGCAAGTTTCGACCTGTCGATCTTTTCGAGCATACCCTGCTTCGCCATAATGGACACGTAATCGCCAGAAGGGAACACAATGTCGTACCCGCCGCCGCCCGCTTGAATTTTGGCGTACATGTCTTCATTTGAGGCGAATTCGTCGTACACCACCGCGACTCCGTACTCCGCTTCAAACTTCTGGATGACCGAATCCGGCGTGTAATACGTCCAGTTGTAAATGTGGAGCCTTGTCTTTTTCTGACAGCTTGTCAGAAGCGTTATAACGGCAATAAGCAGGAACCCAATTTTTTTCATTTTCGCTCCTATAATGCGGCGTTCCACCGCGCATGTAAATGTCACGAACTGATGTCCGCGCTTCTTCCCGCAGCAGGAATTAGGAAGTATAGTAAATCATTTGCTTTTATTTATGCAAGAGTATGCAAGAGGGAAAATGAGATTCCACGCTTGAACAACCGTGAAAAAGGATGATTCGTCCCATTATCACCAAGTTAAGCGGCCAATAGTCCACAAATTTTCGCGGATTACATAGATTTTATACGAAACGCTCTCTTAAATCTGTGACGCCATACATGGTGCGCTCCGCGCCGCCAGGCGTTCCTGTGGAAAAAGAAAACGCTTCTCATTGAGGAGACAAAAACACCAAAAAAAGGCAATCAGAATCGCCTGAGTAAGGAGGACATTTCTATTGTGGCTTGAGGCTGTTTCAAGACTGAAGTTCTGAAACTGGTTCGCTTGACCGTCTTTCCGAATTTCCACTTTCGTCTGTCCCCATTTTAAAACGCGAACTGCGTTCAGATTAGTCTTGGGAAAGCCTCAACATTCCGATCTTTTCAACATAGGTTCAAGCCTCTGTCTTGCTTTGGTTCTCTTCAAAATTTAAGCCTTCCCAACACCGAAAATACGTACATTTCTTCTCTGATCGGCGCTTGAACGGTTAGAGTCAGCGAAAAGCCCTGAAAAAGCTCGTGAGTGACGGTGAGGATGGGCGTAACAGAAGGGTCTTTGTCTCCGAAGCCAACCATGCAGGCGGCGCTTGCGTTGGTATAGTCCGTAAAAGCGTATCGGATGAGGGCGTAGATGTTGTGCCTGTCGCTATAGCCAAAGAGGTTTTCCTGACTGAAAGCCGTCGCCGAGGAAGCGCCTGAAAAGAGATATTCGCCGAGCAGGTACAGCTTGCCGTCAAAGAAAGAGTAGTCACATCCGCCGCTTGCGGAAAGCCCGTCTGGGAATCCGCCGGATTCCCCGTTCTGATGATCGTCATGGTTGTAGGCGTACAGCGCGTCCCCGACCAGACCCACCACGACATCGGCTTTTACAGACAAGCCCACGCGATGAACGCCGAATGGCGCGCCACTCGCCGCGCCTGGCGCCGCGTCATGCGGCGTTTCAAAAACGTAGAGCGCCTGTAGGCTTGCCTTGCTCCAGTGCCGGTCAACGGCAAGACCGGCGTTCCAGCCGCCGCCGTCCGTGGAAAGAGGATCTTTTGGCGCGGACGCAAAGACCTGCAATTTAGCGTCCTCCACCGGATAAAAGGAGAACGCAAGCCCCAGAACGCCGCGCGGACGGGCGTTGGGATAGAGCGGGTTGCGGTGGTTGAGAAAGTCTGAAGGAGCGAAAACTTGCCCATAGCCAAAGGCGAGACGCATAAGCCCCATGTCGGCGTCAACGCACTCGCTGTTGAGCCGCAGGGAGAGGCGCTCCAGTTCCATGCTTGCGTAGTAGTTTTCGCCCGCCACAGACGCCGCCGCGCCGGACGCCGCGATAAGGTTAAACGCGGCGTTAAAAACCGCAAAGTCTTTGATTTTTGTTTGCAGACGCAGATTCGCGTATTCCTCCCATTGAATGATAAAAGAGTCCTTGCCGGCGACGCTTTGAACGGTCGTGTCAAGGACGCCGGACAACGTTGGCGCCTGCCGTTGGGTCTGCGCCGCAACCGGCGCCGCCGTGAACGCAACCGCAAGGGATACAGCAAGCGCGGCAAAGAAAAAAATGCGATTTGATCTGACGCGATTCAGAACGTTTCTTTTCACTATAATCATGATCCACCTCCTAACATACCCGCAACGGGACAAGGGAGCGCCGCTGGCATCCGCCAATGGCGCTCCCTTCCTGATTATCGCTCCAGATTCCTTTGGCTAAAGACCGAATCCGGTATCGGACGGTCAAGAATGGCGTTCCTCATAATGAATGTGGTTTTGCTGCCCTTCCGCAAGAGATCGCGCATCTCGTATTCAACCGGAAAACGGCGCCCCTCAATAACTTGAACGCGGAGCAAGGTGAATTCCTTGAGTTTCGCGCCGGAAAGGGCGTACAGTTCGTAGCGCAGGAGATCGCCGTTTTCTTTGTCGATCCACAGTTTCTGTTTGGGATAGCTTTCCGTCTTCTTTTTCGCGGTGAGATCGAGAATCCACACATCCCTGCCATTGAAGACATCGCTTCCGCTCAAAACCGGCGTGTAACGCGCCGATAGTTTCTCGTTTTCGATGGTGTCCTCATAAGAGAGATCGGAACCCATCATGCTTTCTTTAAGCATGTGTCCGGAAATGAGCATCACTTCCTCGGTGTCTGGAGAATACACGTAGAGCCGCGCTCCTTTCTTGAGGTACTTGGTTCCGTAGTCTTCAGGGTTGACAAATTCGATGAAGCTGTCGGTGTTGCCCCGCGCCCACGCCCTCATGGTCTTAACGTACCGCCTGCTCTGATACTCAATGATCATGTCTCCTTCGTACTGAATGGTGGCGAATATCTCATTTTCATCCACTCGCCGCAGCAATTCCTCCGCAGACGGCGCCGTCTGCGCGTAAACCTGCCCTAATGACAACAACGCCATCGCCAACCATAGGCTCGCTTTCGTTTTCATATAAACCTCCAATAATTTAGTTTCCTTTTACTGATCGGTGAATAGGCGAATAACGGATGCCTTGCTTCCGCTCCGCGCCCGCCCCGCATAACTCGCTATCTTCTTAACGCCTCCACCGGCTCCACAAACGCGCTTTTCAGCGAGGGGAACAGGGTGAACATGGACGCCACCACAACGCCCATAAGCCAACTGCGAAGCAGGTTGCCGACGCTGAAATGAAAGAAGATCGCGTTTGCCAAAGGCATATTGGCATACGCGCTTTCCCCGGTAAGGGACGCCCAGCGCACGGGGAAGAACTGCCCTATGCCCGTGAGGAGTCCGCCCAAAACCATCCCCACAGTCGCCCCGGCCATTGCGAGGAACAGGGATTCAAAGAAGAACACTCTGACGATTTCCCCTCTCGTCATGCCGAGACTCCCCATCATGCCGATTTCCTTGATCCGCTCGTGGATGATCATCGTTATTGTGTTGACGATGAGGAGGCATGCCACGACGAGGAAGACCAGATACATCACAAAGTATATCGGCTCGTACATATTCATCATAACGACCCAGTATTGATCCCTCCATTCGGTGATTACATCGTCCGCGCCGAGGATAACCCCCATGTCGCTGGCTATGCGTCCGCTCAATTCCGGGGAATCCGCGTACACGATGATCTGCTGGCTGGCGTCATCCAGTCCAAGCAGGCGTTGAAGCCGCGTGAGATCCGCGATGATCGTTTCCTGATCCCACTTTGCGTAATCAAAGCGGAAAATGCCGGTGATCACGGGCGACCATAACTTGTCCGAAAACTGGGCTGACACGGTTTTGAGGGGAATGCGGTCGCCGATATTCAAGCCCGTTTTTTCCGCGAAGCGCAGACCGACCGCGCACTCGTTGCTGTCCGGCGCCGGGTAACGCCCTTCCACCAGTCCGTCGTTTTTATCGGTGAGATTGAAGTGGTTTACGGCGGACTCGTCGTGCATGTTCATGCCCCAGAGCGCGGCGTGTTTGACAACGCTTTCCTGCAATGACGCATACGCCGCTATTCGGGGGAACGCGGCGCGGATGCCGGGGATGGCTTTAATCTGATCCAGCGTCGCGGCAAGACTCTTGCCCTCGGACACCGGATACTGCACCGGCGAATATTCGCTCTCCGCCTCGTATTGGGCTGACACGGCCCGCACATGTCCCAGTTCAAACACCTGCACCACTTCGTATATGCTCTGGAGCATACCGGTGATGAAGGACGAAAAGAAAATGATGCAGAACACCGCTATCGCCACCGCAACGACGCAGAACATGGTCCGTCTGAAATTGCGGAAAATGTTCCTGAAGGCGATGGTTATGATTATCCCCAAACCGCCCTGTTTATAACTATCGCTCATAAAATCCTCCTGTTGTGTTTCTTGCATACAGAACCGCGTGTTTCCGGCTCTGAACCCCAATCATTAATGTTTTGAACTCCGGCGTTCCCGCTTTGAACTCCGATCATTGAGTTCAGAACTTCGATATTCCCTTTTAGAGAGCCGATATTCCAGTTCTGAATTCCAATCATTATGTTGTAAACTCCAATATTCCCTTTTAGGAAACCGGCTCGCCGGTTCAGAACTCCAATCATTATGTTTCGAACTCCGATTGTTCTGTTCCGAACTCCGGCGTTCCCGCTCCGAACTCTAATTGTTCTGTTCCAAACCCAAATTATTGAGTTCAGAACTCCGATTATTCTGTTTTGAACTCCGGTTATTGAGTTCAAAACTCCGATATTCCTTTTTAGAGAACCGGTATTCCGGTTCCGAACTCTGATCACTGAGTTCAAAACTCCAATCTTACCGCTTATAAAACCGGCTCGCCGGTTCAAAACTCCAATCTTCCCGCTGAGAAAGCCGACTCGCCGGCGGTTATTCAAACCTCAGGCTTTCCGTGATCGCGGTCTTGGTTGCACGGCGGGTGGGAAAAAACGCCATGAGGGAAGAAATCACCGTGGCCGCGACGCCGCTTCCGATAATGGTCGACAGTTTCCACGCCCCCCTGAAATTGCCCGCGATCCGGTAGCCCATATCGCCCTCCATCTGTTCCATCATCTCCGAGAAATCAAATCCGTACTCGACCAGAGGAATATTGAGAAGGCAGCCCAAAGCAATGCCCAAAAGGGAGCCAAGGAGACCCAAAAACGCCGCTTCCATCATATAGATGAAAATCATCTGCCCGTCGGTCATGCCCATAGCCCGCATCATGCCGATCTCCTTGGTGCGCTCCAGAATGGCGAGAAGCATGGTGTTGGAAATGCCGAAAAGCGCGAGAAAGAAAAGAAGGAATGAGAGAAGTTTTGTCTGCATGGAGTCCATCGACTCGGCTCCAAGATAGTCCTTCGCATAGTCCATCCAAAAGAAAATGTCAAGGCTTTCGTCAAGCGCAAGCTCCTGCCGCGCAAGCCCCGCGTCCAGCGCGGCGCGGATGGATGCCTTGCTTTCCTTCTTGCTGTTCATGTCGGCGGCGCCCAAGTCTTTGTCGCGGACGATGAGTTCCGTTACATGACCTTCGAGCATCATGCCCGCCTCATCCTGCAAGACATCCATAGGCATATACCCGATGTTGTAGTTGTTGAAGGGATCCGGGGAATTGACCATCCCCACAACCTTTGCGTCGATGACCTGATTGACGTGCCTGACCGCGCCTGAAAAATCAACGCGGATCATGGCGGCAAGCGCCGCGTCCAACTTCTCCTGATCCGTTTCAATCAAAAGGTAGGCTTGGGTAAGTTCGTCAAACTCGTACGCCGCGCCCACAAGCGCCTGTTCTTGTCGCGTGAGCAGATCCCAGAGATCCGCGTCCCACTTGTCCTTGCGAATTCCATCCGGCGCGGCTTTGTAATCAATAACTGTGGAGATGCGCACATCGTTGAGTCCGGCGTCGTCAACAAGGCTCCACAGCCGGTCGATGTCCGCTGCGGGTATATCCCGTTTCAAGATCATCCTGCCTTTGCTGCGCTCTTCGGCATAGGCTTGGCTTTCCGCGAATTGCGCTTTTGACTGCATGGGCTGGTAGCACGAGCGGATAAAATCCGCCCCACCCCGATCCGTTGCGGCTATGGCGATCAATTCTTCCAGATTTTGCGCCGTGGGTCTCGTGGGAATTCCGGTTTTGAGCTTTTCCGCAGTCATGGCGCCCAGCGCAACGCCGAATTCGCCTTTCTTAATGTAGTGTCCGAATTCAATATAGGTGGTATAGGCGAGCGTCCGCGCCTCCGCGTCCGGATCAACGGCATTGATCATCACAGGAGCCGAGCCGCTCAGGGAATAGAGGGTTCCCGAAAAAGTGTAGCGAGGCGCCGCGTTGTAGCCCGCTTCATCCAATATCCGGGCGTAGGTCTCCCAGCCGGTGAAATTCTCGTAGGCGGGCGTCTCGTCTTTCTTGTCAAAATAGAGCTTTGTTTGCAGTTTCGCGGCTCCCATTTCGTAATTGATGATATTCCGCCGCGACTCCATGGCCACTCCGGCGAGCCAACTGTCCATCCAAATATAAATCGCCACGCTTATCGTGATGGCGAGGCAGGTGATGATGGTCTTCACCTTATGCCGCGTCAAATTGCGGAGCGCCATGCGTTTCAATTCCCATACGCTGTTAAATATGCCTGTCATCATTTCACCTCTTCGCTTTCAACCTGCCCGTCCCGGATATGCACCACGCGGCGGGCATAGTCCATGACCATTTGATCATGGGTGGAAAAAATAAAGGTTGTTCCGGCGCTTTTGTTCAGGTCCAGCATCAGTTCGAGAATCTCCCGTCCAATCCTGGAGTCCAGATTCGCCGTCGGCTCATCGGCCAAAATAAGCGCGGGGCGTTTCACCAGGGCGCGGGCGATAGCCACGCGCTGCTGCTGTCCGCCAGACATCTCCTTGGGGCGCCTGCGCTCCATGTTGTCAAGCCCCACGTCGCGCAGCGCGGCGCGTGAGAGTTCCCACGCCTCCCTCCTGTCCACGCCGAGCAGGGTGAGCGGGAACGCCACGTTCTCTATGCAGGAAAGCACGGGTATCAGGTTGTACGCCTGAAAGATAAAGCCGATGCTCCGGCGGCGGAGTATGGCAAGCTGCTTTTTCGAGAGCGCCGCAGTGTCTGTTTCCGCGATGCTGAGAGACCCGGATGTAATCGTATCAAGACATCCCGCGAGGTGCAGGAACGTTGATTTCCCGCTGCCCGAAGGACCCGCAATGGCGGCGAAATCACCGCTTTCAAACGCCAGCGACACGCCGCGCAACGCATGCACCGCTATTCCGTTTAAATTGTAGTCTTTTATGACATTAACCGCCTGAACCGCTTTCATATATAACTCCTCCTGACGCGGCAAAACCGCCACGCATGATCAAACGCAACAAAGTTGCGCATGCTTCCGAACAACGCCCATTGCAAGGCGCTATTTGAAGTATTGTATCATTAAACTATATCAATAGTAATTGATATAGAACAGTATGTCAATACCTTTTTTCAATTTTTTATTTTTTTTTGCGTGGAGCGTTTGCAATTCACTTCGCTTCAAAGGGCTTCAAACTGACATCTGGAAACTGCGCAATGCCGTTACGCCTTGTTCCTGATTAACCGTAAGATAGGACTGGATAATAGCAATATAAAGCTCAATGGCGGCGTCCATCCGGGGAAAACGCTCCAGCTTCCCGTCCCTGCGCCACAAAATCCATAAACGTTTGCTGTAAACTCCTCGAAAATGGATAATCAATGGGATGAAGGACTTTTTGAGGGCGCGGGAGCATATAGATGAGAATCCGGTGAAGGCTGGGCTTGCGGAGCGGGCGGCGGAGTGGGTGTTTGGGAGCTTGTACCATCGGCTGCACAGGCCAAGCAGTTTATTGGATGATGTGGCGTCAGACACTTTTGACATGAGTAAAATCCTACCGTTTGTGGGTCAAGTTTAGCCCTTGTGTCGGAAAACCGGAGGTGCTGGGGGGATCCACATACGTGAATATTTTGAAGGAAAAATCTTCAATACCCCGCAACTTGCCGCAGGGATTATTTATAATAAACCGCGCAAATACAATTTTCTCCATGAGGTAAGAAAACCTCTAAAATTTAGCCTTTTTCTATTGGATATTTTGGGCGTTATTAAAGGAAGCGATCTTCGCGCTCCATAACGCCGCGTCTCAAACTGCGCTAAAGCCTTGAGGCGGCGGCTCCCAGTTTTTCCGCAATCATTTGCAAATCGCCGCCCGAAGGCTTCTGAAACACCTTGAGTCCGAATTCCGGAAGGATCGCCAACAGGTGATCGATGATGTCCGCCTGAATACGCTCATAATTCACCCATATTTTGTCCGCGCTGAAAAGGTATATCTCCATTTGCAAGCCGTTTTCATTGGGTTGAAGGTAGCGCACCATGTTGATCATATTCTTCGCGGACTGGGGTAGCGACTTCAAATAGGCTTCGGTATAGGCGCGGTAGGTGCCGAGGTTTGTCAGATGCCTGCCGGAGACATAATCGTCATCGGGAATGTTGAGGCTTCTGTTGTATTCGGTTATTTCGGCAAGTTTGTTTTTCATGTACTCCGCAAGCGGCGGAAGCGCGGACAATCGCGTGATTTCCTCTGCGGCAAGGAAACGCGCCGAACGCATGTCAATATAAATTGACCGCTTGATGCGCCGCCCGCCGGATTCGCTCATGCCGCGCCAGTTCTTAAAACTGTCGGACACCAGCGCGTAAATGGGAATCGCAGTAATCGTCTTGTCCCAGTTTTGCACCTTCACCGATTGCAGGGTGATGTCGATCACATCGCCGTCCGCGTTGTAAGCTGGCATTTCGATCCAGTCGCCGATACGCACCATGTCGTTGCCGGAAAGCTGCATACTGGAAACAAATCCGAGGATCGAATCCTTGAAAACCAGCAGAAGCACCGCGCTCATGGCGCCCACGCCGCTTAAAATGCCCAGCGGCGATATGTTTGCTATGGTTGTCACCATCAAGATACCGCCTATGATGTACAAAAACACTTTGGCAAGCTGGATATAGCCCTTAATCGGCTTCCGTTTGGCTATTTCTTCGGCGTCGCTCCGGTAAATCATGTTTACGCCGTCAAGAAAAGCCGCGCAGATATGCGCTGACATGCCCGCCATATACGCAACGATGAGGCGGCGGACAAAAACGCCCACGCCGCTGCCGGGCGCGAGGAATTCGGGAATAAGCGCGTAGGCGGTGAGAGCGGGTATGATGCGGGAAAGCCGGATAAAAAAGCGGCTTTCCATTAGTTTGTCATCCCATGTCGTTTTGGTTTTTTTAACAACGCGGTGTACGCTGAACAAAACGAGCAGGGAAGAGAGTTTCGCCGCGATCAGTATGACGGCGATGAATACAAGCAACGAGACTATCTCATTGAACCGCCCCGTCCACTCTCCGGAAACGCGCAAATTTCCCCAAAAACGCTCCAATACGCCATTGATAATGCCATGCATATTTTTTCTCCTTGCTTCCCGAACTTTTCCCAAGACCCGGTTGGCGTTGGGAAAGCCTCTCCTTTATCTAAAATAATCTAAAATTCCGCAAGCCCTACGGCTCTGGGATACGGGATGACATCGCGTATGTTCGCCATACCGGTAACGTATTGCACGAGCCTGTCGAAACCCATGCCGAAGCCCGAGTGCGGCGCACTGCCGAAACGCCGGAGGTCCAGGTACCACCAGTAACTTTCCGTTTTCATGCCGAGTTCCGCCATGCGCTTCTCCAGTTTCTCCAGATTATCCTCACGCTGGCTGCCCCCGATGATCTCTCCAAGTCGCGGCGCCAGCACATCCATGGCCCGCACGGTTTTCCCGTCATCATTCATCTTCATATAAAACGCCTTTATCTCTTTGGGATAATCGGTGACGATCACCGGCCCGCGCGCGACTTTTTCGGTCAAAAACCTTTCGTGTTCGCTTTGGAGATCACATCCCCATGACGGCTTGAACTCGAAGCTGTCCGCGTTTTTCTCCAGTTCTTTCACCGCATCTGTATAGGAGATATGGGTGAACTGAGCGTTCACGACCGCTTCCAGCGCCGCGACAATGCCTTTCTCAACATGCGCGTCAAAAAACGCGAGGTCTTCGCCGCAGTTGTCAAGCGCGTAGGCAAGCAGCGACTTGAGAAAATCCTCGGCTAATTCCATATTGTCGCGCAAGTCCGCAAACGCCGCCTCCGGCTCCACCATCCAGAATTCAGCCAGATGGCGGGCGGTGTTGGAGTTCTCCGCGCGGAACGTGGGTCCAAAGGTATACACACGGGAAAGCGCGGTCGCGTAGGTCTCGGCTTCCAACTGCCCTGAAACAGTGAGGAACGTCTTTTTCCCAAAAAAATCCGCGTGAAAATCCGGCGCCTTCCCCTGATTGCCGTCACGGGACGCCTTCTCCATATCTAGTGTTGTCACCTGAAACATGGATCCCGCGCCCTCGGCGTCGTTCGCAGTTATAATGGGCGTGTGTATATAATGAAAAGACCTCTTCTGGAAGAACTCATGCACCGCATAGGCGAGAGCGCTGCGTACGCGGGTGACAGCCCCGAAGGTGTTCGTCCGCGGGCGGAGGTGGGCGATCTCCCGTAGAAACTCGAAGGAGTGGCGCTTCTTCTGCAAAGGATAGTTCTCCGCATCCCCGATAAGGCGGATTTCCTGCCCGGACACCTCGGAACGCTGCCCCGCAGCCGGAGATGGCATAAGATTTCCCCGTATTTCAACCGAAGCGCCTGTTTTCAGCGCGGAAAGAACCTCAATCGCCGCATCGCTTGCGACCGCCGCGTCCGTCTCCCGTTTGTCAAACGGCGTTTTGTCAAACGTACATTGGATGCTGGCGAAACAGGAGCCGTCATTCACCTCGACAAAGACGAGGTTTTTCAGTTCCCGCTTTGTCCTCACCCAACCGCGGACAACCACCGGCTGTCCTTCAGGGTCAAAACGCGCAATATCTTTAATAAGATCAACCATGGGAGTAGTATAGCGATATTCTTGCATTTGAACAATCCAAACTCTTGGAAAACCGATCACGTCCGGTTGGACGTTGTGTCCAGGGAAATTATTCCAAAAGCCGAAATTTTGGAACAGTTGCGCTTGACAAAAATAGAACGGCGCTGTATACTACATTCAATATCAGCGGCTGTCGTATAACGGTAATACCCCAGCCCTCCAAGCTGGAGCCGTGGGTTCGACTCCCATCAGCCGCTTATATATAATTTCTATTATTGTATAAAGTTATACGCAACGCGCCCTCACATGATTGACAAATTATGAAGATAAACGCCAAGAATATACCATGCTGGCTGGCTTGTATCGCCAGATGTGCTATTCTAGTTCAGGTTTAACGCTTAAGGAAGATTCTAACATGAAGAAAATATCCCCTAAAATGGGTGAAGTTGCCAAGAAAGCCGCGAAATTTTTGACAAAAGCCGTTGGCAAAGGGTTTGGTACCGGCTTGAAAGTCGGCGGTGCGGCCGCTCTGGGTCTTGGCACGGCTGGGTATGGGAGTGCGCCTCCTGCTCTGGTTGCACAGACTTTTGAGGGGCCGGTTGTGAATTATTATAGTAGTACTGGCGGTAATGGCGTACTTGGAAAAATGATAGTTGTAGATACTGATGGCAATTTTGAAACTACTGCAGATCAGAAACATATATATATGTATAATGAAAATTTTGCTAAGCATCCTGAGCTAGCAGTTGAAGATCCTCGTCCTGTTGTCAGATTCCATGGGGATTTTTATGATGACAAATATGGATGGGGAGTATACCAAAGAATAATTTTGATAAACGGCAAAATCATTCAGCATTAAAAAAGAAGCCTTCGGGCTTCTTTTTTATTATAGCAGGCGACCGGAACAAGCAATCAGCATCTTCGATCAAAATGCACCGCATCTTTTCAAAAAGTTCTCCGCATCTTTTAAGAAAATGCACCGCATCTTTTTGCACAACTCCCCTTGAAAATAATTTCAGACTACGGTATACTTTTTTATAACATTCGGTTCGCAAGGAGGCTTTTATGGCGGTAAAATTAAAGAAAATGAAGAAGATAAAAAATTAGAATAAAAGCAAAAAATACTGCGCAACAGGACTGACGCTTCGCCGCTTGTTGGGCGGATCGGGCTGCGAAAAACCGCCGTCGGGTTGCGCCCTTTATGCGGTTTTTCGCAGCCACATTTGGGGCGGCGTAAACGCAGGAGTGTCTGGCGCCGTTCTTGGCGGATAACGTAAACCGCGCCTGACGCCATAGGCGTACACTGATGGTTGCGGCATTGACGCCTTAATTGTGTCGCCCGTCTATGATGTGTGGCGGTGTCCGCAAGCTGGCGGCGTTCCGTTGCTCGCGCGCTGTCGCGTCATGATATGAAGTTAAATCCGTGAAAATCCGCAGACTCTTGACTTCATCTTCACCCGCCTTGTTGACAACCGCCGCCCTCATCCCAAAAACACACGACCCACTCGCGCCCCGGCAGATTTCCCGTTATACAACTGATTCCGTATAAAAATGATCCATACCACTATATTCAATTCGCGGCTTCCCTTGCCACCCGTACAAGCTCTTCATCAGGCGTCAGGGGATCAAACTCAACCGCCCGCATGTTCCGCAGGTAGACCAGCGCAACGCGCGGCGGCAAGTCCGAAAACGCCGCCGCCGCCCGTTTGTAGCACGCCAACTGGAAACGGTGGTTGTGCGGGCGTATTTCAGCGTCCGTCTTGAAATCGATGATGACACATTCTCCATTGCGCTCATACATGAGATCGATTTGCCCCTGAACAATGACGACTTGGTCTTTGCCGCAGGGCATGGGCAGCAGAAATGGAAATTCCGAGACGCGCCGCATGGCTTCCGACGCTTCTCCGCCCAGATCGCTTGCCAGAAACCGCTTTCCCAGGGCGGACGCTTCATCAGACAAAGCCTGCGCCCGCGCCGCGCTTTCATCGGGGAACAGGCGGCGCGTTTCATGGAGGCTTTCGTCTGCGCGGAGGTTTGCCTCCGCAGAATCCTCCTCGCGGTTCACGCTGGCGAGCAAGCGCTCTATGAGGCGGTGGCACAGGATTCCGAATTTCTTTTTTCGCTCCTCGCTTTCTTGCAGGAACTCGTCGCATTGGAAATTCGGCAGCGGCTCAAGCCATCCGGAAACGCCCGCCGGATGGGAAAATAGTCCGGCCTCCTCCATTGCGGTTGGCGTCGTGAAAAGCGTTTTCGGTTCAGGGAAGGGCTTGCCTTGCGTCGCGTAAAACGCGGCGGCGGCGTCCACATCAAACGCGGATCCCGCGCGCTCCTTTTTCAGCAGGACTTCCGTTTGTCTGTGCAACCGCTTGATACGCTCGTGGTACTCGGCGTAATCGGGCGTTTTTATGGAAAAAACATCGTAAAGCGTTTCCGGGGAATCCGCTGTTTCACCATATTTGGTGTCCGCGCCGCTCAATCCACGCGCAAGAAGATCAAAAAAACTCCTGCTCCGCGCTTCGCCGCTGTCCGAAGGAGACGGCAACTTAACCAGCGTTTCAACACGGTTGTCCTCGCCGCCCTCCGCAAGCGTATGTTCAAGTTTCTGTTCAAGTTTGGCGGTTATCGCTCTTGAACCGAATATAAAAAGATTCCGCTCGGCGCGGGTTGCGGCGACATAAAAAAGCCGCTTGATTTCCGCCTCTTCCTGCTTCTGGATATGCTCCTTTTCCTTCTCATAAAAATAATTGACCGCCGCTTCATTCCTGCCTTGCGTATCGGACTTCATGTTTATAATGGGGCCGAATTCCTTCGATAGATAGTAGGGCGCGTTGTTGCGGTCGCCCTGCCCCGCGCCGCCCGCGCCTGCAAGGACAACCACCGGAAATTCAAGCCCCTTGCTTTTGTGTACCGTGAGAAACAGCGCCTCGTTCTCAACATCGGGAACTTCGCCGGTTTCGGTCTTTGCCGTTGTGCCGACAAGCGGGGCGAGCTCGTTGAGGAAGGCGCTCACGCTCAGTTGCCGCTGATCCGCGTCCAGAGCGAGGTTGTACAGATAGGCGAAATGCCCGGCGTTGGGGCGAGTTTCTTCATGGGAAAGCATGAAGGCGCGATAGCCGGTCTCGTACCACAAAAAAGTCAAAATTGACGATATGGGTTTAAGGTCCATGCGGGCTTTCAATTCATCAAAGACGTGTTTTCCGTGATCAAAACGCGCCTTTTCAGCGTCATGGGCAAAGAGGAATTCGGAACAATCATCCGGAAAGGGCGTGTCTGGATGTTCAAGGAGGATTCTGAACACGCTTTCATCTCCCAGTTTCACAAAAGGCGAGCGCAGTACCGTGGCGTATGCGTTTCTGTCAAGGGGATGCAGGACAAGGCGCAGGATCGCGTAAAAATCGTTTGCCGGCGCTTCCGCGTAAACGCCTCGTGGATCCGCCGCGACAAAAGGAATGCCGGACTCCCGGAATACGCGCTCGTATTCGTTTTGGCGGCTTGTCGAACGGAAAAGCACAGCGACATCCTGAAAAGCAAACGCTCCCGATTCAACGCCTTTCACGATCCGTTCCGCAACGCAGAGGGCTTCGCTTAAATCTTTCGTGATTTTCTCACCGCCGCCGGCTTGCGTGTCTTTTTCACTCCGCTTCGTCTCCTGTACATATATCTCAACCGGTTTTATAGCGGAAGCCTTTTTATGCGGGGCGCTCTCGACCGGAGAGAATTCGGCTTCAAACTTTTCTTTGGCTTGCCCAAAAACTGCGGGGAAGATCATGTTGAAGAATTTCACCAGTTCCGGCGTGGACCGGTAGTTGGTGTTCAGGGAAATGCCGCTGTTCTGCAACTCGCCGGAAAGCCCCCGGAAAACAGCGACATCGGCGCCGCGGAACCGGTAAATGGACTGCTTTTCGTCTCCTACAAAGAAGAGTTTGTTCGGATTTAAGCCGCTGGTTTCAGGCGGCGAACCGGCGGCGCCCGCATCGTCTTTTTCGGACAAGAGGTAGAGCAACTGTTTCTGCAATTCATTGTTGTCCTGAAATTCGTCTATCATAACCGCTTTTATGCGGCGCTTGTAAAAATTGCGAAGCCCCAGATCGTTCAGGAGAATGTCTACGGACATTTCAAGGGTGTCGTGAAAAGAAAGCAGTCCCGCCTGCCGCTTTCTTGCAATGAATTTCTCTTTGTAAGCGTCAAGGATTTCTCCTGTTACAAGGATGTCTTCCCGAAATTGCAGGGTTTTTGCCAGAACGATCAATTTTTTCGCCGCGCCTTTTAATCCGACCGCGCCATAAGCTCCGTCATCGGCTCCGCCGTCTTCGCCCACGGTGATTTCCCGCAGTTCGATCAACGCTTCGTCTTTCACACCGGATTTTGGAGTCGCATACGACTTGGAGGACGCGAAAAAATCGCCCGTTTCAATGAGACGAGCGAGATATTCGTCGCTAAACGCTTCATTACCATCTTCATCGGGCGGGATCGGAATGGTCTTTCTCGCGGCTTCCTTCGCTTTTCTGAGGGTCTCGCTCTTTGACTTTGTGTCATCCAGAGAAGAAATCTTTTGGCAGCGGTCGTTTATGGCGCTGACGCAAGACGTGGTTTCCCTGAGGACAACATCAACCTGTTTTTGGGCGAGCGCGGCGTACTCGTCCTGTTTCACAAGGCTGAACGCAGTCGCCGCAAGATCGGCGAACAGGTCTTTCACAATAGTCTCGAAACTGCGGCTCGAAACCAGACGGGAAATGGTTTTGATCGCGCCCGCATTGTTCCGCTCCCGCATGATGATTTCAATGGCGGTCTCCTCCGCAATGGCGGCAAGCTCGTTGTCATCCACGCGGAAATCTCCGGCTATGCCGTAGCGGTATGACGCGCCCCGCACAAGCGACGAGCAAAACGAATCCAGCGTGGAGATGCGGGCTTGATCGAACTGGGCGAGCGCCTCCTTTGCGAGAGGGTGGTCTGACGCGGACAACCGTTTGAAAATGCGCTCCCGCATTTCGGCGGCGGCTTTCCGCGTGAAAGTGAGGGTGAGAACTTCGTTCACCTTAAATCCTCGTTCCGTTACGAGGCGCACATACCGTTCCGCAAGCACAGTTGTTTTGCCGGAGCCTGCGCCTGCGGAAACCGCCGCGTTCATGTCTGCAAGGTACGCCGTTTGCTGGTTAGGATCGAACTTCATGGAAGCAGTATACCAAAAAAACAGATGGAACGGTAGCGGGTTTTTCCTCGCCTCGGAGTGGCGGCATACGCCGGCGTGGAGCGTTCCCTTTGCATAGTTGGTAGATAGGCTGGGGCGCGAGACCAGTTGCGGAAGCCGAGGAGACTTGCCAGCGAAGCGCAGGCAGGCTTGTTGCGCAAGCGCCCTACCATGATTGACAAAATATGAAGATAGATGCTACAAAATACCACACTGGCTGGCTTGTATCGCCGGATTATTCTATTACAGGGTTACTGTGTAAGGAGGGTTCTCCCATGAAGAAAAATTTTTCTAAAAAGGGTGAAGCCGCCAAACAAGTTGCAAAAGTCGTTGGCAAGAGCGTGGCTGTTGGCGTGGCCGCCCTGGGTTTGGGTATGGCTGGATGCGGAGGCGCGCCTGCGCCTGCTCCGGTTGCACAGACTTTCGAGGGACCGATTGTACATTGCTACGATGGCAATAATCCCCGTGGTGAACTTGGAAAAATCATAGTTGTGGATGCCGATGGAAATAGTGAAACTACTCCCGATCAGAAACATATATATATCAAAAGAGTTTTGATAATCACCCTGAATTAGCAGTTAAAGAACCCAGCCCTGTTATCAGATTCCCGTGGAATTCTTATGATGAAAAGTAAAGAATCATAATAATAAACGGTAAAGTACTACAACATTAAACAAAAAAGAAGCCATCGAGCTTCTTTTTTTATTATGGCAATTATAATATATAAAGGAGGAGGCGGGGATCGCTCATAGTATCCCGCCAGCCCTTCGGCGGGCGTTTGTATAAAACAGCAGGCGGCAGGAACAAACTATCAGCATCTCCGATCAAAATTCACCGTATCTTTTCAAAAAGTTCACCGTATCTTTTTATAAAATTCACCATATCTTTTTTCATAATGCCCCTTGAAAAAATTTTCAGGCTGCCGTCTGCTTTTTTATAACGTCCGGTTCGCAAGGAGGCGTGTATGGCGGTGAAATTAAAAAAAATCCAGAAGAAAAACCCGCTCCATCTGGACATGGCGACATGGCGTCTTACGCAGGAAAAAACGGGGACGGTTGGCGTCAACGAAATCGCCAAAGAAATTGAGGGGCGGCCGGCGTTTTCTCTTGGCGATGTGCAGAGCGCGTTGAGCGATGCAGTGGAAATGACGCCGTTGTTCCTTATAGTGGGCCAGACCATTTGAGAGTGAATGAAAGAATGATAAGCCTGTCCCAAAACGAATTGACTGTGCGCTAACATGCGCTGTGCGAACCTTCGGTTCGATGGGACAGGCTCTTGTAACAAAGAGTTTAAAGACATTTTGACGGGACATATAGATCAGAAAATAAGTGGAATCTTTGCTATTCCACTCTGAACTTTGACACTTCTCTGACCAGAATATTGATGTTTTCTCTGTTCAGTCCGCTGATCTCGTCGACCTTGTTCACCGCCATATTGATCTGTTCCGATTCGGCGGCCATTTCGTTCATCCCATTGGCAATCTCCTGGGTTATCAGTTCCAGATTATTCCCTTCGTGAATCACCTGTTCGCTTCCCTCAAGCATCCTCGTGGAACCGTCCTTGACCATTTGGGTTGTATCGTTCAATTCACCGACGGCTTCCAGCACTAACTTGCTCCCCGCCCCCTGTTCCTCCATAGCGTTGCGGATGTTTTCTTCTTGTTCTGATACGATCTTGACCCCGCGATCTATGGCTTCAAACTTGTTCAACACGCTCTCGGTAGATTTAGTTATCTTGTCGATGGAGTCTTTTATCTTTTTCAACACCGTTGTAATGGTTTTGGACTGCTCCCCGGAATTCTCCGCCAGTTTCCGTATCTCATCGGCTACCACCGCGAAACCTTTGCCCGCCTCGCCCGCATGAGCAGCTTCAATAGCCGCGTTCATGCTTAACAAGTTTGTCTGGCTGGCGATATTTTCCATTACCGCGTTGATCTCCAAAAGCCCTTCCGATTCACGGGCAATCTCCTGAATGTTCGCCGCGACTTCCTGAAGTCCGGTACGGCCGGCGTCGGAAGCGTCCGTCAGTTCCTTGACATTGACGGCGTTTTTAACCAGGGTTTGGGTGACGGACTGGATATTGGCAAGCATTTCCTCAATAGCCGAAGAAGATTGAGAGACGTTCCCACTCTGGCGGTCTACATGCCCGTTGAGTTTATCTATATTGACTGCGATCTGTTCCATGGTCGCGTTGGTTTCCGTTACTGAAGAACTCTGGTTGATAACTTTGCTCTTGATGTTCTGAATGTTGGCGACAATTTCGTTGATCGCCGCCGCAGTCTCGGTCATATTTCCGGCAAGCTCGTTGCCGACATCAAAAAGAGCGACGGACTGGCTCTTGATGACAACCACCAGGGTTTTGATCTTTTCCAGAGTCGCGTTAAAGTACCGGGACAGTTCGCCTATTTCATCCTTTGAATCGACCTCAATTCTTTTGGTCAAATTCCCTTCGCCTTCGGAAATATCCTTGAGGGCAAGGGTTGTTTTGATAATAGGGCTGGTAATCCGGGCGCTGAAGAAAAAGGCAAGGAGAAAAACAACAATGACGGTGGCGACAAGGACAATCAAGGCGGTTCTTTGTATATCCAAAAGGGTAACGTAGAGCACCGATTCGGGAATGGTTAAAACAACCCGGTAGCCCGTACGCAGTACCGGACTGCTGGCCATGTAGTATTGATCCCCGCTCGTATCGTCCTTGTACGACAGGGTGGAACCGGTCGCCATATCTCTGCACACCCGCTGTAGATTAGCGGGAAGGCTGTCAATAGTAATCTCCTCGTTTACGTTTAACGCCCGTTCGGTGTACCTCCCTTGTCCGGGATCGAATTCCCGTTGGGACAGAATGGTATTGTTTTCGGAAAAAACAAAAAGGGCGAGCCGATCTCCGAAATTATCCCTGATCTTGGCGGTCAGGCCATCCAGAAGTTCCTCCATAGTATGATCCTCAACATAAAGGCCGAGGAGTCCCGCCGCATCGCCGGCTTGATCGATAACGCTCGAACCGACGATCACAAATTTTTGCCCCGTTGATCGGGAAAGCACAGGGTTAGAAACATACGTGCGCCGCTCCCCGTCCGTATTGGTTCCCACGAGGCAGGTGAAATAATCGCGGGTATTGAGGAGGGTCGGCGCCGAGTCTGGGTCATCGTTATTTTCGGTCACCAGTCCATCCAAGGCGGGGTTCCCCGGATTATCGGAACGGTAATAACTGCCGTCGGGATTGCAATACAAATAGGTGTTGATGCGGTCGTTCCGGGCAAGCTCATTGCCGAGCGGGGTCAGAGCCCGCTTCTTTTCAGCCCAGGTCATTTCCGCCAGTCCGGGAAAGAAGGACGCCGATTCCACGAGTCCGACCTTCCGCTCAAAGAACGCTTCAATCTCCCGGGCGATGGCGGTGGAATATGCCGAAAGAAAGCCATGTGAGTTTGGCCGGATGGTATTGCCTGATTGCAGGAGGATTATTCCTATCCCAGCGAGAAAGGGGATTATAGAAATAAGAATAAAAATGCCTATCAGTTTTTTGCGTAGTTTCATAAATGCGCCTCCCGCATCTGGTTTGGTAAAGAGGGCGAAAAACGATGCCATGAGGTACGATTGTCGTCATAGCTATCAATCGCTCTTATTGTTAATCAGAATATTCCAAAATGAGAAAAAGAGCAAGAGCGCGTATGTATTTTTTCTCCAAAGGCTTTAGTCCAAATCGCGCATAACTTCATGGTAAGACGTACGGAGCTTCCGTCTTACGATACGCGGCGTCCAAATGAGCGTCATGAGCATTCCGTCTGTTGCGGTTTAAGGAAGCGGAATTGAAATGCTCATGCGTGTTGATTGAAAAGTCCCAGGGTGCGTAAGACTGGAGGCTCATGACGCTAACACTCTGCGATTGGACGGTCAGAACTACCGGAGGAAGAGGAACGATGATCAACGCCGTTTCCGGCTTTAGGCGCAGAGTTGAATCTCTGGCGATGAGTTTTCAATTTTCGGCGATTGGTTGCCGCAGACGGTTGGCTTGTCCAAGTATATTATTATAGCGCCCCCAGCTTACGGACGCGCCTTCCAAAAATTTTCCGTCAATCTGCGCTTCTTCCAGCATTCTTTAGGTCATGGGCTTCGCTCATTCCTACGGCAAACCTCCGCCACCTTTTGTCGGCCCTGGATTTGCTGCGCAAGCCCCTTATACGGGCGGCCAAAACGTCGCAACAGCGGAACGTTATGCGCAATTGGGTTGTACCGCTAAAATTTGTTTGAAGTTTTGGAGAAAACATTGACAAAGTTTTGAAAATATGGTATTTATATTTTAAAAGGATATTTTTATGGATATAAATTGTTTAGTTTTTAATAATTTTGAAACTCTCGACCTTTTTGGTCCTGTTGAAGTATTTGGAAAAATCGAAGAATGTTGTATAAGATATTTTTCATTACATGGCGGAAAAATAAAAAACAAAGATAATGTTCAAATAATAACGGAAAAAATAAACCAAATAAAAAAATATGACATTCTCATAATACCCGGCGGAAAAGGAGCCAGAATATTGGTTAATGATAATGAGTTTATACAAAACTTAAAAATTATCGCGGAAAAAATGTTATGGTGTTTAACAATATGTACCGGATCAGCATTATTGGCAAAAACCGGATTGCTTGACGGTTTTGAAGCGACTTCAAATAAAATAGCTTTTGAATGGGTAAAAACAAACGGAGAAAATGTGAAATGGAAATATAAAGCCCGTTGGGTTGTGGATAAAAAATATTATACATCATCTGGAATATCGGCAGGGATAGATATGAGTTTAGGATTTGTTTGCGATCATTTTGGGGGAGAAAAGGCAAAAGAAATAGCAAAAAGAATGGAATATAAATGGAATAATAATAAAGACAATGATATTTTTGCAATGGAGACATGAATGGAAAGAAAATTAATCGGCGCCGGTCGAACCTCCGAAGTTTATGAATATGGAGACGATTGTATATTGAAATTATTCACCGATGAAATAAAACTCGACATGGTAAAGAAAGAATATGATTTTTCAAGATTCGCCTATGAGAATGATTTGCCAACGCCGGAACCAAAGGAAATAATGTATGAAAAAGATAGAATCGAAATACTATATGAGAAAATCAACGGGGAACCGTTGTTAAAAATAGCAATGATGAATGTACTTGCAATAAAGAAAATATTATCTAAAATGGCGGAATTGCAATACAAGATAAATAGCATGGAATATGATAACGGCGCATATACGTTTAAGAAATATTTGGAACGGGCAATCGAGGAGAATATATTTATAACCGGAATTGAAAAGAAGAATATGAAAGAATATATCAATAAATTGCCCGGCGGCAATAAAGTGTGCCATGGGGACTTTCATCCCGAAAATATACTTTGCAGTAATGGCAAATATTATATAATAGATTGGATGACAGGGATGCAGGGTCCGCCGGCCGCCGATGTAGCAAGGACCGAGATGATACTAAAAAACGCGGAAATACCCGGAAGAGCGATGTTTTTTATCAAGATATTGATTAGGATAGTACAAAGTAAGATGGCAAAAATGTATGTAAAGGAATATTGCAGGATAAGCGGAATGAAAAAGAATGAATTAGATATTTGGAGATTACCTTTATATGTAGCTCGGTTAAATGAAAAAAATAGTAAAAAAGAGGAGGAAAGGTTAATGAAAATAATAAGAAAATTGGAAAACCAGGCGCTGTAAATATTGCTAAAATAATAGGCGTGGGAAAATCCAGAGAAGAAATGAAACATTGATATCTTTTTTAAGAGCCTGTTTAATATTTTTTTAGTAACAGAGATAAAAACGCAAGAAGCGTCATGTGTAGAGAGTTATGCATCTTGGGTTCGCAGTTCTTCCAAAGACGAAGGAATTTTTCCAGCCGCCTGGGCGGCGCCACAAAAGTGCGAAGCTCATTGCGTTTGACCGCCGCCGCCCCCCTAAGCGCCCTCGCGGCTCCGGCGAAGTTTTCGCCCCTGCACCCGCCGCCGCATAAGGCTTTCCCCGCTTTTGTCAGGTTCGGGGCGCTCTCACGCGGCGTTTCAACCGCTCCGTCCCGGTCGCCCGCCGCCGCCCAAACCGCATGAGGCGGGCCGTTGGCGCCAACGGCGGCGCGCCCCTCCACCCCCGAAGTTTTTTTCCCGCGCCATATCCCTTCCCTTCGGCCGTATCCGCGTTTTTAATGCTTTGGGCGCCTATGATCGCCATGGTTGTTTTCGGCTCCCGCCCGCGTGGCGCCCGCCGGGACGGAGCCAGCTCCTGCGAAACCCGGTCAAACGGCGAGGCTCCCCCGTTTCCTCCCGCCGCGCTCCATATGCGGCGATGGCGGCGCGCGGCGCTCCGCTTGGGGAAAGCGCGCGGCAAGCCGCGCCCTTCTT
>JAISCC010000014.1 GCA_031265845.1 Treponema sp. | reverse complement strand
TTATTTTGTGTTTTTTTTTTCCCGTAAAACAAAATTGATCACGGGCAATTAAAAAATTTTTAATTTTTTAGCAATTTTAAAACTATTTTAAAACCTTACCCCCCCCCCCCCCCCGTGCGGTTTTGAGTTAGACTCCCGCTTCAGGTTTGCGAAAAAATATTCTCTTCTTCTCTCGCGCCGTTTCAACGCATCGTTGGTTTTGAAACGTCTCTTTTATCTCTTCAATTCTTTATATAAGGAAATTGTCATGGCAATCATAAACAATGTGAACGAGGTGTTGCGCCGCATCAGGGTGAAACTCTATCCCAACTATCTTTCCACGGTCGAAGGCGCGTACATCGCCCGCACCAGCAACGAGGCGTCTCTCTCCGTTGAGGAAGTCTGCGCCGCGATCAAGAACCGAGGCGGCTTCACCGGCAGCTACGGCGACTTGGTTGAATGCGTCCGGCAGTTCTTTGACGAAGCCGCGTATCAGCTCTGCGACGGCTTCGCAGTGAACGCCGGCTATTTCTCCATCACCCCAACGTGGGCGGGACCTTTGACAAGACCACCGAAGGGCATGACGGGAAGAAGCATCCGGTGACATTCCGTTTCCGCGCCGTTGCGCGATCTTGCGGCGCATGTCGCGGTGGAAATTGAAGGCGTGTCCAATGTCGCCGACTACATTGACGAATTCACCGATGTAACCACTGAATCAGTGGACGACGTCCTCACCCCCGGCGGGCTGTTCAACATCGCGGGGCATAAGATCAAGCTGTTCGGGGACAATCCCGATGTGGGCGTTTGTTTTGTATCGGCGGACGAGGCGGGACTGCGATTCAAAGTGAGCGGACATCTGGCGGAAAACACCGTGTCAAAGCTGATAGGAGGTGCGCCGGCGTTGGGCGCGGGCCTATGGAAAGTGGAAATCACGACGCAATACGCGGGATCCGGGAACACAGTCCTGAAAAGCCCGCGTGTTATAGAAAGCGCGTTCACGCTGACCGTAGCGGAGGCGGCTTCGTGATACAGGCTGTATCCGACTTTGGATGCAGCCTGTATCTAACGTTGGATATAGGCTATATCTAACCTTGGATACAGCCTGTATCCAATCCTTGATATGGGCGGGATAATGAGAATATCCATTCCGCTTATGGCGCGGTGGAGATAACGGCTGTGGTACACGCAGTATTGCATACAAACGCAACATACAAAGCGGACGGCGTTCCGTGAAAGCGACCGTTGGTTGCGGGCGCCGCCGCTGGAAAAGGTATACGAACATATTCGTATATATAGATATAATGAACCAATGGAGGCGTCTATGAAAAGTAAATTTTTTCTTGTGCCGTTAATAACCGGCTTGTTTCTAATCTCTTGTGAGCAAAAAATTCAGGGAATACCGCATCTCAAGATAGATAACGCCCCTGCTATAAGAAACGGCATGGAAGTCAGCGGACATATTGAGTTTTATGATGGAGGCAATAATTATGCTGATTATCGAATAACCATGGCGCTTGAGGCGACGCGGGGCGGCAAAATTTGGGCGCCGAAACCCTATGCCGGAGAACCGTCCGCAGCTATTGATAAGGATAATGGAAAATTTAGCTGTCTATTTGTCTCTGGAGGTGATGATAATAAGGCGGAAAGGCTATATGTCTATCTCATCCCCAAGGGCTTTACGCCAAACAGCGGCTATCTGCGGACAGAACAGTCCGCGATTGATAAAGTTGTAATAGAAAGATATGCGGATGGTACAGTAGATATTATATATCAGCAAATATGATTTTTGAGGAACATGGAGGTATGCGATGGAAAGGCGAAAATATTTTTTATTAATGGCATTGCTGGCGGGTATGGTTTTTGCGACTTGTAAAAATGAAAATGAAAATAATCCAATATACTCCGTAGCAATTGGGGCGCTGGCAAACGCCAATGGAAGCGTCATTGCCGCGACTCCGGCGGCGGGGGGCGTAGGAACGGAAATTGTCTTGACGGTAACACCTGCGGAAGGATACCGGTTAAAAGCTGGAACGCTCAAATATAATGGGACGCACGCGATAGACGAGACAACCTTGAGATTCAACTTGCCATCTGAAAATGTAATTATTACGGCGGAATTTGAGAATGCTCCGTATATTCAGGGAATGCCGCATCTCATCAATATAGATAACGCCCCTGCTATAGGAAAAGGCAGGGAAGTCGGCGGACATATTGAGTTTTACGATGGAAGCGTTGCTTACACTGACTATCGAATAACTATGGCGCTTGAGGTGACACGGGGCGGCAAAGTTTGGGCGCCGAAACCTTATGCCGTCGTCCCGTTCGCAGCTATTGATGGGGATGGAACATTTAGCTGTCTATTTGTCTCTGGAGGCTCTGACAATGATGCGGAAAGGCTATATGTCTATCTCATTCCTAACAGCTTTACGCCAAACAGCGATTATCTGCGGACAGAACAGGTTGCGATTGATAAAGTTGTCATAGAAAGGTATGCGGATGGTACAGTAGAGGTTATATATCAGCGTAAAATAATAACGTCAGGGCGTGTGAATACCATGCATAAAGCCTATTTTACCCATGGAAGGTTGGACGCGTCAATAAAAACGCCGAAGACAGCAAATGGAATGTGGCCCGCCTTTTGGCTTATGGGGGAAAATTTTGAAGAAGGATGGCCCGAATGTGGTGAAATAGACATAATGGAGTTGGGGTCGGCGGAGGGCATACGCGAAGGAACGCAGGAACGGTTCTTGACAAGAGGGACGCATTGGGGATCAACGTCATCAGATGGCGCTCATCCAGCGTATTCCAGGAATGACGCGGTAATACCCGATCTGTCTGAAGATTTCCATTTATATACGATGATATGGGACGAATCCTATATTAGGATGTACCTTGATCTTGACAAGAATCCATCCGCGGCTCCTTACTATGAAATAAGGATTGACGCCGGCGCCCTCGACCAAGCGCAATATCATGTAAAAGATTATTTTCACAAGCCGTTTTTCATCATTCTCAATGTGGCTGTAGGCGGTGATTTCCCAAAAATATACGATATTGATGCAATCACCGCGCTAAACGAGGAGAACCGCTATGAAGCGAGCATGTATGTGGATTATATACAATGTACATCAGGCGATTCTACATGGGAAGATCATTTTGATGGAACCGCTTTAAATGCGGAGTTTTGGAATATAGAAATAAATAGTGATGGCGGTGGAAACCATGAATTGCAACACTATCGCGCCGGGAATGTATCAATTGGAGAGGAACCTGAATCAAATAAAAGGTGTCTTGTTTTAACAGCGAAAAAGGAATGGTAAATAAAACGTGTCAGTCGCATGACAGTCCTGTGCGCGCTGCAAAGAGCGATTTAACAAGCCGTCCCGCCCTAAAGCCTTAAAGGACGGGGCGTCAGATTTTTCAGGGAAAATAGCAGGCGATATTTTAATGAAAAGGAGTTTTTATGAAGAATTTTTTATGGGGATTATTATTGCTTTCCCTTGTTGGCTGCGCTTCAATGGAAGAAAGAAAGCGTTTGGAATTGGAGGCGGAACAAGTTGAGTTGGGGGATAATTGGTGGCATAATAAGCGGGAGTTTAATTCCATTGAAGAGGCGAAAGGGTTTGTTGACATGTGGTTTGTCAAAATAGAACAAATCACCAGATTGCGCCCTTCCAAAGGTCTAAACGGCGTTCTAAAACCTGTTAGATCTAATATATTATATACGCCCCCGGATAATAAAATAGAAATAAACTGGGATATAAGCGTTTCCAGCAGCGAAGATCACTGGCTTGACCTTTCTAAAGAACCGCTTGAATCTTGCCATAAAGCTATGTTATTCGTTACTGTATGGCATCAAGGAAAGGGCGTTATACTTTCCTGGTATGGGGTAAAGGATGGGTGGTATTTTTCAAATAATATGCAGCTTTACCAATGGAATGACAACACAATTTGCGAATATCCTGTTGGATTGACAAAGGCAAAGGCATGGAGTCATCTTGAATACAAGAATTCATATAATTCAAGCCCGCAACAAGGAGGCGTACAAGAAACAAGCGCGCGACAGGCGCAATACAATGAAGAGCAAATGGCCGCTGACAGGAAATACGCCTGGGACAATGGATATATATATGCGGTTCATATAGAAAAACCTGTTCTTCAGTCCCATACAAATTCTATTTGGGGCGATATGTCGTCAACAAACCGCTTGTTATATGAGGTGGGAAAAGATTGGCAGGGAAAAGCGCATGGACTATGGTGTTCTTATTTCTTATATTGGATAAACAATGATTACATGCATCGCGGAAGCGTTTATTATTTTGACGATGCAAAGTGGGCGGCGGACTGCCTGCGTGAGCAATTAGAAGGCGACCCTGAATTAAAAGGGTTTGTCTATATAAGAAAATTGGTTTCTGAAGATTTGGAGATTGATATAGAAATATAGAATGAACCTCCCCGCCGTGAGGCTGGGAGTCTGCGTCGCGTCATTTGCGAGGTTCGGCGAACCTTTGGCTCGATTGCAAGGAAATCATGGAAACCTGATGCTATTCCACAATTTTAATTTGAAAGGATGGTTGTTAAAATGGCGAATAAGAGATTTGAAAAGGCTTGTTTTCTTTTGGCTTTTTTGTTTTTGTCATGCGAAGGAACTGTAAATCAAAAAAGAATAGTTGTTTCCGGTATTGATCACCGCGCTTATAATGGCATGGTTGTCGGCGTACTAATTCTGGAATCATTGGATCCTGGCATTGATCCGGTCGCTTTCGGCGGGATAAAAATATCTGGAACAGGAAATGTGGTTGTTCCATTAAAGAGTGACAATCAGCTTGCCTCTGATTGGAATGAAAGCGGCGAATTCTATATTGTGCTATTGCTGCCTGATTTAAATTCAAAAGCTTCCGGCATTAAAGAATTAATTTATACAGATGGCGTAACGCCAAATCAGGATGGATCTAATATACCCAAGTATCGCATCGCTGGCTCTTTGTCGAAAATCGCGTTGAATCAGTTTTATGATCCGGATCGGGAGACGCCCGTTCAAAATAATTCAATGGACAACGGGAATACGCATCAAAAAAGTATAGTTATTACTGATATTGATCACAGCGCTTATAATGGCTTGACCGCCGCTATACAAATTATGACATCGCCTGATTCCAATGTTGATCCGGTCGCATTCGGTGAAGTGAGGATATCTGGAACGGGAGATATTGTTATTCCATTAAAAAGCGATGACCAACTTGTTGCGGATTGGAATGGATATGGAGAATTCTATATTATGTTGGCGTTGTTTGACGCTAACGCTCAACTTCCAAACATAAAAGCGTTTATTTATACAAATGGAATCATACCAAATCAAGACGGATCAAATATACCCAGATATTCCATCGCCGGAGATGTATCGAAAATAGTATGGAATCAGTTGTATGAATTGGGAAGATGAAGATGGTGAATACATAATTCTCAATTCCGGATTCCGTGCCAATGGCAAAGTATGAAAACGCCGTTACTCGCAGAAAGCGCATCCTGATTTTCCGCGAGGCGAATGTCCGCAGTGAACGGCGTATTTTGAAAATACAGCCAAAATATCTTGAAAAACGCTTGACATTCTTTCATCCGGCATGCATCATTTTCTATATGAGTGAATGTATATAGTAATATACCGAATTTCTCCAGCGCAATCCATCCGTTCTTTTTTAGGAATGAAAGCGTAAAAGATGCCCCCCCCCCCCCCAAAAAAAAAAATACCGTCTGATGCAAGATACTGTTTCAGGTTTGAAAAATATTCTCTTCTTCCGGACTTAGCCCGGTTCAATATCTCGCCAGCGCGGTTCTTTGACGAAGTTGCGTATCAGCTCTGCGACGGTTTCGCGGTAAACGCAGGGCGCTTCTTCATCCACCCCAACGCGGACGCCATGAAGATAAATTGCGGTATGCGCAGCAAGCGCGTATAAACGCGGCGTACAAAGCGGAAGGCGTTCCGTGAAAGCAATCGTTGGTTGTGGGGACCACCGATAAGAAAAGAAAATCCATGCGAGAAAGTTCGTGTGGAATGCGGTTGCGCGGTATTTTTGAAAAAATTATCCGCGTAAAAGAGGATACGAATGAGAAAACATTTTTAAGACTGGGGATCGCCCTGTCTTTGTGCATTGTCGGCGGAGAGACCCGGATATGATTGAAATAGCCGAGACGCAGTTTATCGACTCCGGATCCGTGATTCCGCTTGATAATTTAATTGAACAATACAGGATCAATGGCAAAGACCATTACAAAAATATGTGGGATAAGATGAAGTGGAGCGACGGACATATTTGCCGCCTCATTAACTGGGGTGTATAATGTATGAAAAAAACCAAAGCCCCTGCTATGGGAATTCAGCTTTGCGGGTGCAGAAAGAAGTCCTCAAAGACGCCGGTTATCCCAAGATCGTTACGATGGATGAGTATTTTGATCTGCTTGTCAACTGCGCGAAAAAATATCCCACTATAAACGGCGCGTCTGCCATTCCGTTTGCCATCCTCGCCGACGATTGGCATGCTTTCTGTTTGTGGAATCCGCCGAATTTTATCGCGGGCTATCCTAACGAAGACAACGGAACCGTTGATCCGGTTGTTCACGAGTATAAAACTTTTTCACGCGGGATATTTCCAAAAGGTGGTTCAAGAAACTCAACGAGATTAACGCGCAGGGCTATCTTGACGCTCGTCTTTTGTGGATAACTACGAATAGCGAAGATTTCATCAAGGCGCGTGGTGGGACTCCACGACTACTGGCGGCAGTTTCAAACCGGAGATGACTCGCTGCGGGATCAGGGCGTATATAATCGTACCATGGCGTCGCTTCCCATCATGTATGACGCTTCCACCAGACTGCGCTGCCGCAATCTATTCTCAATATTGAGCGCGGCGTAGGCGCCGGCGTTAAGGCAAAATATCCGGTTAGAATTATCCGTTTCATAAACGAATCGTTTAGGGTAGGGTAGGGCGCGGCGTCCGGCTTGCATCCACTTTTTTCGCGCCGCTTCGCGCAATATACCGCGCTTTCACAATCTCCCGTTCACTTCGGCAAGCCGCCGTATCTTCTTGGCAAGCGCGACTTTGCCGCCGGCGAAGCCGCCGTCCAACACGTCAGGCGACATACGCCACCGCCAGTTTCCTCCAAGGGTGGAAGGCGCGTTCATACGGGCTTCCGCGCCCAGACAGAGATAATCCTGCATGGGAATAACGGCGAGATCAGCGACGCTGGAAAGCGCGGCGCGGATGAATCCCCATACGCCGCCAACCGGATCATCCACGCCGAGAAAATCTTTGGCAAGATCAACATCTTCACGCCGCGCGCTTGCAAACCAGTCGAGGGTAGTGGTGTTGTCATGCGTACCCGTATACACAACACAGTTGCGCGGATAAGTGTAGGGCATATAATCGCTGTTTTCCCGCGAGTCAAAGGCGAATTGCAACACTTTCATGCCCGGATAGCCGGAAGCGGCAAGCAGGGCCGCCACTTCCGGCGTACGGTAACCCAAGTCTTCGGCGATAATAGCGACGCCGGCTGACGCGCCGATGCTGTTAATGGCGGCGCCTTTCACGGCGTTGACAAAAGCCAGAGCCGGACCCGGCGCCCATTCGCCATTTGAGGCGTCCTGATCGCCGTAGGGAATCGAATAGTAACTTTCAAAGCCCCGAAAATGATCGATCCGCACCACATCGTACAAAGCGCCATTTTCCTTAATACGGGAAATCCACCACGCGAAACCCGTTTCAGCCGCCTTCTCCCAGTTGTAAAGCGGGTTGCCCCACAATTGGCCTTTGGGCGCAAAGGCGTCAGGCGGACAGCCCGCCACACGGGTGGGCATGCGATTCTCGTCAAGTTGAAAAAGATCGCCGTTCGCCCACACATCAGCGCTGTCAATGGCAACATAGATCGGCATGTCTCCGATAATTGAGATATTTTTGCTGTTGGCGTAGCTCTTTATGTCCTTCCATTGAGTGAAAGCCAGAAACTGCGCAAAGGCATGGTATTGCACCGCTTCGGCGAGATCTTTTTCATGCTGTTCGAGCGCGGCGGCATCCCGCAGACGGGCATTCCGCTCCCATTCGAGCCATGAAGCGCCTCCATGCAGTTTTTTTATAGCCATGAAAAGGCAAAAATCCCTGAGCCACGCGCTATTTTTCTTACAAAAATGCGTAAAATCCGCATTTGTCTCAAGCGCGTGGCGGACGCGGGAAAAGGCGCGGGACAAGACAATCTCCCTGTTCCGGTACAAAAGCGCGTAGTCCGTTGAATCGGGTCTTCGCCCCCAGTCCAGCGCCGCAATTTCCCGTTTTTCAAGCAACCCCTGATCGCAAAGGGCGTCAAGATCAATATAATACGGGTTTATCGCAAAGGCTGAAAAACTCATATACGGGCTGTCGCCCCAGCTTGTAACGCCCAGAGGAAGCAGTTGCCAGTACTTCTGACCCGCTTGCTCAAGAAAATCGATCCACTCCTTCGCCATTTTGCCAAAACTGCCGATGCCGTAGGGCGAAGGCAAGCTGGAGACCGCAAGCAGGATGCCTGCGGCCCGTGGAAACACGCCGTCGCTCCCCTCCATGACGGATCAGCCTTTCACCGAACCGGCGGTGACACCTTCAATAATATATTTCTGGCATGAGAAATAGAACGCGATTATCGGAAGAATCGCAAGTACGATGATCGCCATCATGTTTCCCATGTCGATTGAGCCGTAGCCGGTGCGAAGATACTGAACCGCGACCGGAATTGTCCGGTATTCCGAACCGATGAGCAGGAAGGGAAGCAGGAAGTCGTTCCAAATCCACATGGCGTTTATGATGGCGACCGTAATGGCAATGGGCGAGAGCATGGGCAACACGATGTTGAAAAACGCGCTGACGGGCGTACATCCGTCAATGGTAGCCGCTTCCTCAACCGCAATGGGGACGGATTTCACAAACCCGCAGAACAGAAACACGGACTGTCCGGCTCCAAAACCGAGGTAAATCGCCAAAATCCCCACCGGATTGTCAAGATGAAACATATTCGCCACTTTCGTAAGCGGGAACATCACCATCTGGAACGGCACTATCATGGCGAACACAAAGGCGAAATAAAGCGCGTTGTTGAACCCCCTGTTGCGCCGCGTTATGTACCAGCCGGTCATGCTTGAGAAAAGCACGATTATCGCCACGGAGAAAACCGTGATAAACAGCGACCAGCAGAACGCCAGGGGAAAGCCTGTCGCGGCGACGCCCTTGTCATAGTTGTCAAACCCGACAAAAGAATCTGACGCGGGAAAGGCGAAGGGAACATCCGATATAAAGAGTTTTCCCTTAAACGAGTTCATCAGTATCAGCAGAATGGGGGCGATGAATAGCAACGCCGCAACTGTCAGAACCGCGCAAATCAACGCTTTTCCAGCGTTTTTTTTCTTTGTAGAATATAAGGAATTCAATTTTCCACCTCCCGTTTTCTCGTGATAGAAAGCTGGATAAGCGAAACGATCACCACCATGATAAAGAACAGGGTGGCTTTCGCCTGTCCAACCCCTTCCCATCCGTTGCGGCTGTAAAAGGTGTTGTAAATGTCAAGGGCGACCATGGCGGTGCGCTTCGCCGGAAGTCCGGCGGTGAGCGAGAGGTTTTGATCAAACATTCTGAACGAGTTGGTGATTGACAGAAACATCGTAATCGTGATGGAGGGCATGATAAGCGGAATCGTGATCCGCGTCAATGTCGTCAGCTTTCCGGCACCGTCGATCTCCGCCGCTTCCATGAGTTCTTCCGGTATGTTCTGAATGCCCGCGATAAAGATGATCATCATGTATCCGGCGTATTGCCAACAATTCAGGATCACAAGGCTCCAGAAGCCGTATTTGGGATCAACCGTGATTGTAACTCCAAATATGCTGAGGTACCCGTTGATGATAAACTGCCAGATATAGCCAAGCACGATGCCGCCGATGAGATTCGGCATGAATATCAGGGTGCGGAACACGTTCGTTCCCTTGTAGCCGCGAGTCAGGAACAACGCGAGGGTAAAGGCGAGCGCATTGATGAATATCACAGAGGTTATGGTGAACCGCGCTGAAAAAGCAAGCGCGTTCAGAAAATCGGGATTGGAGAAAGCGAGCGCATAGTTGCCCAATCCAACCCACTTCGCGTCAAGCACGGTGGTAAATCTCGTGAATGACAAAACAATGCCCATAAGAAAAGGCAGGACAAACGCTATGACAAACGCGACAAGCGTGGGCCCCACAAAGAACCAAAAATACTTTGAAATCGATCTATTCATAAGAGCCTCCTTGCTCCCTATTCACAATGGTCTCCAAAACGCTTCACAGCGGGCGGATCAGTCCAACAACGGATTGTAATCCGGTATATCCAATCCGTAATCAGGATTCGTTTCTTCTTCAACATCTTCATAAAGTGAAAGAATGCTGTCGAAAAGACCCGTCGGCAAGGACGGCAAGCCGTCTGGTTCGGGAACCGCGTCGCCGCCGGGAAAAACATAGCCGCTCGCTCTATTGCCCCTTACACCGGCGATAAGGGCGTCGGCGGCATGCAGATCGCAGTACCTGTCCGGTTGGGTGCCGGACAAGAACGACAGCGTAACCGTTCCTTCGTTGCATGATGAGGTCGGAATAAGACCGGACTTGGCGCATACCGCGACATCAACAACGCCGGTCGCGGGACGGACAAAATCCTTCCTTGGCAACCCTTGGTGAATATCCCGCATAAAGTCGCCCCATACGGGACCTGCCAAGGTCGCCCCCGTAAGGTCAATCCCCAGAGAGTTGCCGGGTTTGTCGAACCCGAACCAGATTGCCGTCGTATAATACGGGGTGAACCCAACCGTCCATGCGTCAGACCAGTTCTGGGTGGTGCCGGTTTTTCCGGCGGCGGGCATACGGAAGGCGTCGCCGTTCTCATCCTTAAACACAAATTTCGAGCCGTAGCCTGAACCGGAGCGCAGGGTTCCGATCTCAACGGTTTTTTTCAACAACGTGGTCATAACGTAGGCGTTTTGGGGGCTTATGACCTGAATATCCGCGCCTTTTTTCTGTTGCGCAAGCCGGATGTCGCGTTCATTGTCAATGATGATCTTGCCGTTTCTGTCCTCAATCGCCCGTATCGCAATAGGGGCGACCTCCCTTCCCTGATTGGCGAAAACCGCAAACGCCCGCGCCATCTGAACGGGCGCCACGGAGATGATGCCGAGTCCCATCGGGTACACTCGCGGGAAGGTGCGGCGTATGACATCAGGATCGGTTATGTCCATAAGGGCGGCGGCGCGGTTAATCGCCTCGTCAAAGCCGATACCGTCAAGCACTTTGACGGAAGGCACGTTCATGGACTGGGCCAGGGCGTCGTAAAACAACACGGAGCCTTTCCATTCACCCCGAAAATTGAGCGGTATGTAGGGCGTGCCGTCTTCGTTGTGGAAGACGATGGGAATATCGTAAATGAGCGTCGAAGGGGTGAACTTTCTGGTGTCAAGGGCGGCCGAATAGTATAGGGGCTTGAATGAGCTGCCGGGCATGACCCGCCCCTGGGTTGCGCGGATAAGCTGATTGGTCGATGCGTCATACTTTGAGCCGCCCACAATCGCGGTGATGTATCCGGTCTCGTTTTCTATACAAATGAGCGCGCCTTCAACGATGTTTTGATCCGCCTGATCCCTCAAATCCGCGAATCCCTTGCCGGTGAGCGTCTTGAGATCGTCAAGATCGAAAAAAACCGACGCCATGTCAACAAAAGGGTTGATGGTCTTTGTATACCGGTTCATTGCCCGCGCCTCATTCCGCGCCGCCGCTGTTCCGTAAATGCCGCCCATGTCAAAAAACACGGAAAGCAGGTTGACAATGGGGAAAAACGTCCGTTCCGCGTAGACGAAACGGTTGCCGCGTGAAGCGTTGTACACCTTGTTCGCCTTTTCAAGTCCCTGCGCCATATATTTCTCGGCCGCTTCCTGCTGGGTCAGGTCAAGCGTAGTAAGCACCGTGTAGCCGTCACGGTAATAGTCCATAGCGCCGTACATCATATCGTCAAGTTCACGGCGCACATATTCACTGAACCACGGCGCCTTGTCTTCGCGGTTGTAATACGCGGCGACAGACTGGCGGGTATAATCATAATTATCCCAATATTCCCGGAAAGACGCATCCGCTTCCTCATGAGAGGCGTACCCCAGTTCGATCATCTTGTCCAGCACGGCGCGTTGCCGTTCCATTGCGACATTGGGGTTGTCAAGCGGATTGTACTTCGCCGGGCTTGAGAGTTGAATGACAAGCAACGCGGATTCCGCCAGCGTCATGTCCTTTGCGCTATGGTCGAAAAAATACTTGCTCGCCGCCTCGACGCCGTACACGCCGGGACCCATATACATATAATTAAGGTAGATTTCAAGGATTTCATTCTTGGTGTACCGCCGTTCCATTTGTATGGCGTACCAAAGCTCTCTGACTTTCCGCGACAGCGAATATTCACTCCTGTCCGTGTAGAGGGTGCCGGCCACCTGTTGCGTAATGGTGGAACCGCCGCCCAAGGACCGTCCGATAAGCTGCCCGTAAACGGCGCGCGCAATGCCTCGGACGCTGAACCCTCTGTGCCTGTAGAATTCGGGATCTTCACGCGCCAGCGTTGCGTTGATGAGGTGCTGGGGCAGAGCGCTTAACGGTGTCAGTTCCCGTTTTTCATCAGCGGAAAATTCGGTGATAAGCGTTCCATGTATATCAAGTATCTTGGTCGGCAGAGCTGGCGAGAATTCATGAAAATTTTCCTGATTTTTCATGTTTACGGTTTCCGCAAGCGCCAACCCCACGCCCGCGCCGATTATCGCAACAAGGAGAATGACAATGCCCGCCAATATGCGGATCATAATTTTCGATGCCATATTGGTATAAGTTTATGGCAGAAAAAAAGGTTTGTCAAGCGGGCGCCGTTATAATAACGGTGTCGCGGTTCACCAGCATAGGCTCGCCATGCCCGCGCCGCTTCGCGGATGGACTCGCCTAAATCCTGAATGTTTGTCAACAATCCGTCTTGGCAAGGCAGTCGCGTTAACATTGCAATTTTGACACAGGACTCTTGACAAGAAATGAAGAGTCATGATATATTTGAAAGCGTTAGAAGGGAGTAGTTGTAAAATTCAGAATCAACATGCTTGCGGATAACTTCCGCGTGGTTTTGAATCCCTTGTGGATAACGAGACTTTTAGCATGGTTTTCCTTTTTCGGGAAAATTATGTTAAAAGTCTTTTTTTTATGCCTAATTAGGAGAGGCGGGTTATTATGAGTTTAGTAGAAATTGGTTTAATTGCCGTAGGATTGGCGATGGACGCATTCGCCGTGTCAATTACACTGGGCTTGTCCACAAAATGGCCAAAACTAAGGGAAATAATAATTCCAGGCGTGTATTTCGGCTTTTTTCAATTCCTTATGCCGATGGTTGGATATTTTGCGGGCATTTATTTTGCAAACAAAATCGAAGATTTGGATCATTGGATCGCATTCGCTTTGCTTGGGTTTATTGGGGGAAAAATGATAAAAGACAGCTTCTCAAAGCGGAGAGAAGGCGATGTGGATAAAAATTCTTTTGGATTTATAAAAATGCTTGTCCTGGCCGTCGCAACCAGCATTGACGCGCTGGCTGTAGGCGTAACATTCGCCTTTTTGAAGGTCGATATATATACGGCGGCGTTAATGACCGGCATAATAACCTGTTTTATAGCGATGATCGGCGTGATAATCGGCAGTATATTTGGAATGAGATTCAAATCAAAGGCGGAATTTATGGGAGGCGCGGTTCTTGTCGCCATTGGGATAAAAATTGTGATGGAACATGTGTTTTTTTAACGGAACAAGCGCGGGTGGATCGCCTTTGCGGAAAACACGAACTGCGCGAACTCTCTCTTCGGAGCGCTGATTCGCCAGAATTTTCCACGCGGTTTGGCATGGAAGCGGACGGAGAAATGAAATCCAAACGTCCGTCCGTTCTGTTCGTGGGGTTTGCGTTTAAATTTTGCTAAAAGAATCATCTATAATTAAAAGCATTTCACGCCGCGACATCCTTTATATTATAACAGGAGGCTACATGAATAACCTTAATTCTATTTTGATCGAAGGAAACCTTGTTCGGGATCCTCTGCTCAAATCCACGGCAAAAGGAACGTCTGTGTGTACTTTCAGCCTTGCGTCCAACCGCTTTTACAAGCAGGACAACATGCTGGAGAAAGAGGTCAGTTTTTTCGATGTGGAATCATGGTCAAAACTCGCGGAAAATTGTTACAATCTTGGACGCAAGGGTAGGGGAGTCCGGGTTGTGGGAAGGCTCAAACAGGATCGTTGGAACGGTCCGGACGGAAAGCTTCATTCCAAAGTGAGCATCATTGCGGAGCATGTTGAATTCCGCCCCGACTTCAAAAAGGAGGAAGAAATGGAAAAAATGAGCGCGGGCGCGGCTTTGACAGACACCGCTCTGGACAACGCGGATGTTGCGGGCGCCGCCTCGCAAATCACGTGTGAAGAATACCAGGAGGCGCCCTTTTAGATGTGAATGAACATCCCCCGCGTTTACGCGCCCTGAAACGCGGGGGGTATTGCGCCCACTGCGAACAAGCGGAAACGAATGGCGCCGCCGCGAAACGGATTTGTTCGCCAACAGCTATTCATATTCTTTATCAGATTCCAGCGCGTTATCCATCAGATTATTCCGCAATTCACGAATGAATGCGGTGGATTCGCCCATATCAAGATACGAATCGCAGGCGTCCTGAAAACGGCGGCCAATGGTACAGTACCTATAAATCTTTTCCTGCCCAAGTTTCTTCTTCCACTTTCCCGCCATGCAACGGATACGCAAGACGGCAGCCGCGTCGGCGGCGCCAGCAAGTATTTTGCAATAAAAGCAATTTGCGCAATAAACTTTAGCGGTCTGGAACTCTTCGGATTGCGATTCTTCCCGCATAACGGCTCCTGTAAATACAGCTTTACATGTAGAGCCAATTTCAAAACGCGAACTAGGTTCAGCGAACTAGGTTCGGGTTGGGTTTGAAATTGGCTTTGGAAAGAGCGGCTTATTCGATGGGGGGGCTAACGCTGATTGGCAGGGTAGTTCATGCCGCTTTTTCCTGTTAATTATATTGATATAATACAAATACGCGGCGAGGTTGTCAAGACCCATGTCTCAGAAGACGGCGCTTCGGCTGGAAAACCGCCATCTTAAGGGAGGTGTTTGGAAAATATTCCCTATGCGCTTGTTTCTATAAATACTAAACGAGGAAAGGCAGGCTCCTCTCATCGTGGAAACCCCGGATGGACGGCTTATGGGGCGGAAAACTATACGCCGATAACGCCGCCAGCACGTTGACCAGAAAATTGACCGGGCTGCGGCGCCGGCTGTGTTCCGCCGGGCGGACGCCCCGTTCATACAGCCGCTCAAAGAGTTTCCGGGAGATATATCTCCGATCCCCAAACCGTTTCCCCTTCAATTTGCGGCGCAAACGGTCAATGCCATCCGCGTTCCGGTCGCCCCCATTGCCGGGAGCAAGACGAAAGGAGCGTAGTTCCCTGCGGTCATTGGTAGCCAGATGCAATGCGAACCCGTAAAACCACCCGGCGGGGCTTTTTCCCCGGGCCGCATAGGGTTTGAACACGTTGTGGCTGTGGATACGCCGGTTATGGCGCGCTTTAAGGGGATCGGAGCCGAAAAATTGACCCCGCAGGCTTCCCCCGCCTGAAAAGCCGGGTATAGACGGGCAGGGGGGATGAGGGCACGGCGGGTCAGTTCCACGAACCGGTTGCACCTGACCGGAGCGGGAAACAAGCCGCAGGGGTGGAACAGCGGGACAATGGGCGCCGCCTCGCTCAAGGACAGGCGGCTGGCCGGAAACCATGAGTTCTTTTTGGCTCCGGGCAGGCGATGGGCTTTGCAACAGCGTTCAAAAGCCTTAAAAAGTCATTGATGCCGCGCTCGATTCTGGTTATAGTGTCTGCGTTCATAAGAAACCCCTCCGGTTTTATGCATTATGCCAGATTTGGGCGGGGGTTTCTTTATCTTGTCGAACTCACGGTATTACGCTATCCTATATCAGGATGATATCAAGGTCTCGTCCACTAAAGCATAAAGAAGCAATAGAGGGGAGATTGAGGATGAAAAGTCTTAAAACAAGGTTTTTTTTAGTTTTTATTGGGCTGAGTGCGATAGTAGCTTTGGGAGTTGGGGTGATAATGTATACCCAATACCTCAATTACATCAAATCTACCTATCAAGACACCCTAAAGCGGGTAACTGCCATGATTGAAAGACAATACCCGGTCTTAGCGGATACTGCCTATCTTGAGGGAGAAGCGACAGCCCTGTCGGAGGAGTTTTGGACACTCTGTCAGGGATTCAGAACTATCGCGGAATCGTTTAATATAGCGTTTATTTACTACATACGCAAAGTTGACGGTCAATACCAATTCCTCTTGTCTTCGGGGTTTACCCATGAAGACCTCAGCGACATACTGTATCCGCTCTATGGCGTTGAAGACATTGGCATTGAAGCGGATATTGCCTACAACACCCGAACCTTGCAGATAACCCCGCCTCTGAGCGCTGAAGCGTGGGATAGAGAGGCGCTGTTATCTGGGTTTCTCCCCATTGTTAAAAATGGGGTTACCGTGGGTATTGTGGGCGCTGATTATGACGT